>CAMOMI010000034.1 GCA_946619755.1 uncultured Clostridia bacterium | reverse complement strand
TAACTGGTGTTGATAATATAAGAGATGTAATTCCTTATCCAAGAACACCTGGTAATTGTGATTATTAAGAAGGAATAATCCTTCTTTTTTTTTGGAAAAAATTACATATTATTATTTACTTATTTTTGTGAACACTAATAGCAAAAGGAGGTATTTATGAAAAAAATTATTGTATTAACAGTAGCAACTGTTTTTATGTTAACTGGATGTGGTGCCGGTGCTACCAATACATTATCTTGTTCGTATACGAATGATACAAATAATTTAAGTACGAAAACGACATATAACATTGATTATGAAGGTACTGAAGTTAAAAAAATTAGAGTCACTTATAATTATCATCAAAACGCTAATAACGATGATAATACTAACAATGGTACTGATGGTGTTGGAACTGGTACCGATGGTACTACTACTGATACACAACCTGATGATGATGGTATTATAGATGGTGTTGTTGGAAGTGCTATTGACACAATTATTAATGGTGTTACCGGTACAATACTTGATATTGCTGGATTAAGGGAAAGACACAATGATGTACTAAATACTTATGGTAATATGCCAGGTTTTTCAGTGCAAACAACTGATGATGTAACTGACAATGATTATAAAGTAACTTATATTATTGATTATGATACAATTAGTGATAATGATCTTGCAACTTTAAATCTTTCTAGAGATATTGATACTTTAAGAAGCAATTACACTTCACAAGGTTTCACTTGTGCTGAGTAATTTCTTCTTTCTTTTTAGCTATTTATTGAATATTCATTTTATTTAGTATATAATTAATACTGATAGAGGTGAATATTTATGAATAGATATAAGACAATGGATGCTAATGAAGCAGTTAGTAATGTAGCTTATAAATTTAGTGAATTATGTGGAATATATCCAATTACTCCAGCTAGTCCTATGGCTGAAAAAGTAGATATATTAGCAAATAGTAATAATGAAAATTTTTGGGGTAATAAAGTTAAAGTAGTTGAAATGCAGTCTGAAGCAGGAGCGGTAGCTTTAGTTCATGGTGCTTTGCAATCTGGCGTTCTTAGTACAACATTTACAGCTAGTCAAGGCTTGCTTTTAATGATTCCTACATTATATAAAATGGCTGGTGAAATGTTACCTGGCGTCTTACATGTAGCAGCTAGGAGTTTGGCAACACATGCACTTAGTATTTTTGGTGATCATCAAGATGTATATTCAATTAGACAAACTGGAGTATGTATGTTGGCATCATCTTCCCCAGAAGATGCATATCGAATGGCAGCTATTGCTCATTTATCTGCTATTAAATCTTCTTTACCTTTTGTAAACTTTTTTGATGGATTTAGAACAAGTCATGAAATTGATAAAATAGAATTATTAGACTACGATAAAATTAAAAATTTAATTGACGAAAAAGCTCTTAATGACTTTAGAAATCGAGCAATGAATAATGAAAATTTTAACACGCGTGGTACAGCACAAAATGATGATATTTATTTTCAAAATATGGAAGCAAAAAATAAATCTTATCGAGATGCAATTGATATAGTTAAATATTATATGGCCGAAGTTAATAAAATTACAGGTGCTCATTTTGAACCATTTAATTATTATGGTGCTAAAGACGCTGAAAATGTAATTATTGCAATGGGTAGTGTAACTGATACAATTCGCGAAGTTGTAAACTATATGAATAATAATGGTAAAAAATACGGAATGGTTGAAGTACATTTATATAGACCATTTAGCAATGACTATCTATTATCGGTTATTCCTAACACTGTTAAAAAGATAGCTGTATTAGATAGAACTAAAGAAGTAACTGCTGGTGGTGAACCATTATATTTGGATGTTGTTAATGCCTTAAGTGAAAGAAATATTAAAATTTTTGGTGGAAGATATGGATTATCTTCAAAGGATACAACACCAGCTCAAATTAAAACTATTTTTGATTATCTAGAAAGTAACAAATTATATCATAATTTTACAATTGGAATTAATGATGATGTTACTAATTTGAGTTTAAATGTTGATGAGAACTTTATTATACCTAGTAATATTACAGAGTTTTTAATTTATGGCTATGGTTCTGATGGAATGGTATCAACTTCTAAAGATATGATTAAAATAATTGGTGATCATACTGATAAATATGTTCAAGGATATTTTCAATATGATTCTAAGAAGTCTGGAGGAGTTACTCGCAGTCATATGCGTATCAGTGATTCTGAAATTAAGAAACCTTACTATGTTAATAATCCTTCATTAGTAGTTGTATCTAAGGAAGAATATATATATAAATATGACGTAATAGACAATTTAGCACAAAATGGAACTTTATTTCTAAATACCAAACTAGATGATAAAACTTTGTTATCGTCACTTCCTAATAAAGTTAAATATTTATTAGCAAAGAAAAATATTAATTTATATATAATTGATGCTTATAAATTAGTTAATGAACTTGGTCTTAAAAATAAAATTAGTACTTGTATGGAAATATGTATTTTTAATATTATTAAATTAATTGATACAAATACTGTTATTAAAATTATGAAAGATAGTAACCAAAAAAGATTTGCTCATAAAGGGGAATCAGTAATAAATATAAACAATAGGATTGTTGACGAAGCTATCCCTAATATGAAAAAGATAATAGTTCCTAGTGAATGGAGTAATTTAACATATAAAGAAAAAGACGATTTATCATTTGAAGAAACCATTGGATTACTTAAAGGAAATAGTCTTCCAGTTAGTGCTTTTATGGATAAGAAGAATGGTATTTATCCTGGTGGAACAACCAAATATGAAAAGCGTGATATTGCTGAAAATGTTCCTTGTTGGATTAAAGAAAACTGCATTCAATGTAATCAATGTGCTTTTGTATGTCCACATGGGGTAATTAGACCATATTTACTTGATAATGAGAAAAATTACGAAAACGCTATTCCAAGTTTATTTCCTAAAGATAAAAAATTTTCCATTGGTATATCATTTGAAGATTGTACAGGATGCGGACTATGTGCCAATATTTGTCCTGGAAAAGCTGGAAACAAAGCTCTTAAGATGGATAAATATGACAAAACAAAATATACAAATGATAATTATGATTATTTAAATAAAAATAGAGTTGATTTTGATAATAAGGTAATAAACGTTAAGAATTTAGAATTTAAAGATCCTAAATTTGAATATTCTGGAGCTTGTGCTGGTTGTGGTGAAACAGCCTATATTAAAAATTTAACACAATTGTTTA
>CAMOMI010000033.1 GCA_946619755.1 uncultured Clostridia bacterium | reverse complement strand
CATTAGGAGGCTACCTTCTATATGATAAAGTAGGAAGCAAAAGTAATGCCGAAGGTAGTTATATGAAACAATCATATAACAGGGAGGATTCAGAGCATAAAACAATATGCGGGTATTCTGCTAGTATGTTGGATGTTGATTCAGTTATTAGAATAATGAGAGATGGAGTAGCTTTGTATGATACAAATAAAAATCAAATTGCTACATTAAATAAAGGAGACGAATTATATCCTTGTTCTTTTACCACTAATGATTATGTGATTTGTAAATCATATATCAGACTAAATACTGATAAGTTTGTTGATGGTACATTTGTTGTTGAATATAACAATTGTAAGAATTTTGTATATTTAAAATAATTATAAAATTATAAGGAGTATATTTATGGAAAAAGAAAAGAAAGAAAAAACAAATGAATTAGAAAAGAAAGTTAGTACATTAACAATGTGTGTAGTAGTTATGGGAGTACTAGTATTATCATTAGGAGGCTACCTTCTATATGATAAAGTAGGAAGCAAAAGTAATGCCGAAGGAACTGTTATTTCTAAAGATAAAAATTATGGCAATTGTGGACGTGGCATGGGTAGTGATGGCAATCTTGTTAGGATTATCGCTAATAATGTCCCAGTATATGATTTAAAGGATCAAAGCAAACAAATTGATACTTTGAATTTAGGTGATGACTTGTATTTTTGTGAAAGTCAACCTTATGATGGTATTGCGTGCAAAATATATCGTAAGGCTGATACGAATGAAGTGATAGATAACGGACGTGTTTGGATTAAATACGATTCTTGTCAAAATTACACCTATTTAAATTAAATTTACTATGGAGAGTATTTATGGAAAAAGAAAAGAAAGAAAAAACAAATGAATTAGAAAAGAAAGTTAGTACATTAACAATGTGTGTAGTAGTTATGGGAGTGCTATTATTATCATTAGGAGGATACCTAGTATATGATAAAGTAGGAAACAAAAGTAATGCTGAAGGTAGTTATATTAAAGCAAATACTACGGACACCAGTGGACCATTATATTGTGGGGCGACAAGTAGTAGATGGGAAGGCGTAATTAGAATAGTAAATAATGAAGTTCCAGTATATGATGATGAGAAGAATTTGAAGCAAATTGCTACTTTGAATAAGGGTGATGAATTATACAATTGTTTTAATCTCTATGATGAGTCTAAAAAGGAAAATTATGCGATATGCAGTTCCTACGTTAAACTAAACACTGATAAGTTTGTAGATGGAAACTTTGTTGTTAAAAATATTGAAAATTGTGGTAATTATGTGTATTTACATTAAAAATAAAATAGCAAGTTTTTGAAGTGAACTTATTTAGTAAGTATTACAACTATTTGTCAATTTTAATTTGACTATCAAAATAGAAAAAATATGCTATAATGTAATTGTTAAAACATCTTATATTGTTTGCAACAATGAAACTATATAGAAAGGAATATATTTATGGAAAAAGAAAAGAAAGAAAAAATAAATGAATTAGAAAAGGAAAAAGGTACAAAAACAAATAAAACAAAGAAATGGTTAATACCAGTAATAGTATGTGCACTTATTTTAGCTTCGGTAGGTGGATATTTCTTATATTTAAGAATTAATCATAAAGGAATGTTTGCCGGTAGTTATGGTATAAAATGTCAAGATTATCCTGATAGAAATTATTGCTTAGGTATAGAACATAAAACATCACCTAGAAATCATAAAATTGATACCATAAGTATTAAGTATGAACGCTATGGTTTATTAGGTGCATTTAAATTAAAAGAATACTATAAAAAATATAAGGGAAGTTGTAATTATTTTATAGACAGTGAGGGAAAAGTAGCACAATTTGTTGATGAAAGTGATAGATCATGGTGTATGGGTAATCCAGCTAATGATCACAGAGCTGTTACTATTGCAGTAGCTTCTACGACTAATCAAAATCCAATTCCAGTTTCTGATGCTACATATGAAACCTTAATTAATTTAATTGCTGATATATGTAAAAGAAATGATATAGAGAAACTTGTATGGAGTGATAGCAAAGAAGATCGTGTTTATCATAATAATGGTGCTAATATGACAGTTTTACGTGATTTTTCCAATAATACAGACAATCCGGGTGAATACTTGTATAGTCGTATGGGTGATATAGCAGACAATGTTAATGATATTATCAATCCAGATAATGGACAAAACTATTATACAGATAAGACTAGCAATAAGAAGAAATAGATTTAACAAAATAGTTAAAGTAAAGGAATATGTTTATGGAAAAAGAAAAGAAAGAAAAAACAAATGAATTAGAAAAGAAAGTTAGTACATTAACAATGTGTGTAGTAGCTATGGGAGTACTAGTATTATCATTAGGAGGATACCTAGTATATGATAAAGTAGGAAATAAAAGTAATGCTGAAGGGACTATTAGAACGATTCACAGCAGAAGTGCCTTTGCTGGAAACTGCGGTATGATTGATATGGATCGTGGTGTTGTTAGAATTGTTGATGATAGAGTTCCTGTATATGATGATAGACATAATCAAATAACTACATTAAATAGAGGCGATGAGTTGTATCAATGTCAATCACCAGATACTAGCGGAGATAAAACAAGATGTAAATTGTATATTAGATTAAATACAGATGAGTTCGAACAAGGCTACTTTAATGTAGAAAATTCTGGTCATTGTCGTAACTTTGTATATTTATATTAAAAATTAAAATATTAATAAAAATGTATAGAAAGAAATATATTTATGGAAAAAGAAAAGAAAGAAAAAACAAATGAATTAGAAAAGAAAGTTAGTACATTAACTACGTGTATAGTAGTTATGGGAGTACTATTATTATCATTAGGAGGATACCTTCTATATGATAAAGTAGGAAGCAAAAGTAATATTGAAGGAACTGTAGTGTATGGGCATTGTGGAAATCGATATATTGGTGGTGCTAATTCTATAATTAGAATTGTTTCAGATAATATTCCTATTTACGATTATAATGATAAAACTAAACAAGTAACTACTTTAAATAGAGGAGATGAGTTAATTCATTGTCGTGAATTTACGGATGGAGAACGTTGCTTAACTTATTATATAAATAATAAACACGAATTTGTAGATTATAAATATGTATGGATTAACTATGATAATGCTTGTAGAAGTTATGAATATATACATTAAATATAATGATTAAAGTAAATGAAGATATTTATAGAAAAATAAAAGAACCAATTTATAATTTATAATTTGGTTCTTTTATTTGTTATTATTTTGTTGTTTTTTATAAAATAATATAAGTGGTATGTATGTATTAAGTGGCAGTATTATTCCTAAATATTGAAAGTCTGACATTACTAGTGAATTATATATTGCATGATATGTTATAGCAAGCATTAGTA
>CAMOMI010000032.1 GCA_946619755.1 uncultured Clostridia bacterium | reverse complement strand
ATTGGAGAAAAAGGTATTTACCTTACAGAAGATAAAATAAGTATTGATGTTACAGAATATATTCCTTGGGATATGATGAAAAAGAATAAGGCTGTACCTTTTGAAATTGAGTCTGCAAAAATTAAAGTTGCTTTTGCAGATGTAGCTGGAAACAAAGATAGTATAAAAAGTATAAAAATGATGCTATTAAATAAAGGTCTAGTTATGGAACCATATTTAGCATTTGAAACAAATATTGAAGAATATTTTCAAAAATTCGAAAGCAAAGCAGAAGAAAATATGGGGGACTTAGAAGAGACTAATTCAGTAACTGAATTAGTTGACAATATCATAAAATTAGCAATAGAGAAAAGAGCATCAGATATACACATTGAACCACAAATTGATTCTGTTAGAATCCGTTTTAGAATAGATGGTGAATTGTTTATAATGGCTAATATTGGAAAAGAAAAACAACCTCAAATGATAGGTAGACTTAAAGCAATTTCTAATATGCATCAAGAAAAACAAGAATCACAAGATGGAAGAATTTTATTATATGATAATTATAATATTCGTGTTTCCTCACAAAAAAACATCTATGGTGAAAAATTTGTTTTAAGAATGTTAAAAAAGACTTCAGAAATTAGAAATATATTTGAACTTGGATTTCCTTTTGGGGAAAAAGAGTTAAATAAAGCAATAAATAAGAAAAATTCTTTAACAATTATGGCGGCACCAACTGGAGAAGGTAAAACTACAACATTATATAGTATTTTAGATTTCTTGAAAAGTGATGATATAAATATTACGACTATTGAAGATCCGGTAGAAATTAGAATTCCTGGATTAAACCAAATAGAAATAGATAAAAATGTAAGATTTGCTGATAGTTTAAGAACAATTCTAAGACAAGATCCAGATGTTATTTTGGTAGGTGAAATTAGAGATAAGGAAACAGCTGAAATAGCTATACAAGCTGGACAAACAGGACATTATGTATTATCAACAATTCACACAATAGATGCAATTGAGGTTGTAACTAGATTAAGAAAAATGGGATTAACAGATTATGACATTGCAAGTACTGTAGGTACTACAATTTCACAAAGACTATTAAGAAGATTGTGTCCACATTGCAGAAGAGAAAGAGAATATACTGACTTTGAAAAAGAGATAATTGAAAAAATAGGAGAAAAATATAATTATAAATTTAAATTAAATGGATTAAAAACCTATGATGCAATTGGTTGTGAAAAATGTAATAATTCGGGATATTATGATAGAATAGGAATTTTTGAAGTTTTAAATATTGATGATGATATAAAAGAACTTATTATGGATGGAAAATCTAGTATAGAGATTAGAAGAAAAGCATTAGAAAAAGATTATAGACCATTAGTTGTAGACGGTGTAGTTAAAGTACTAAATGGCGATACTAACCTAAATGAATTAAATAAAAAATTAATAATATTTAATAATTTATAAGGAGGAGAACTAAAGATGAATATAAATAAAATATTAGATGAGGCAATTGAAAAAGATGCTTCAGATATTCATTTTATTGTAGATAATAAGCCAATGTTAAGAATAATTAGAGAGCTTGTACCAGCTGAATCTGGTGAAGTATTAACTGTAGACAATATGAATGAGATATATGATTATTTAGTAAAAGGGAATATTGAAGCTGATAAAGTGTTTCAGGAAACTAGAAAATTAGATACCTTACATGAATATGCTGGATTACGTTTTAGGGTTAATATTTCTTCAACAGATGGTATTCCAATTGCAACTTTAAGAATTATAAAAAATACTTTACCAACTTATGAATCTCTTGGAGTTCCAGATATTGTTAGAAGGATGACATATCAACCACAAGGACTTATATTAGTTACGGGAAAGACCAATTCAGGTAAAACAACTACTTTAAATGCACTTATAAATGATATAAACGAAAATCAAAATAGAAAAATTCTTACACTAGAAAACCCAGTTGAATATAAACATCATTCAAAAAAATCATTAATTGTTCAAAAAGAGGTTGGACTTGCGCGTGACACACTAAGCTTTCATGAAGGAGTTAAAAACTCTTTAAGAGAGGACTGTGATATTCTTGTTATTGGAGAGATTCGTGATAAAGACACTATGGAAGCTGGAATAGAGATGGCTGAGTCTGGACATCTAGTTATAGGAACACTTCATACAAAATCTTGTGCAGAAACAATTGATAGAATGATTAATTTTTATGAAGTAAGAGATCAAGCTCAAATTAAATATATGTTATCATCAATATTAAAATTAGTAATTTCTCAAAGATTATTACCAGGGGTTGATGGAAAACTAGTTTTAATACCTGAAGTTATGGTTGTTGATAATATTGTATCAGGTATAATTAGAAAAGAGAAAATAAGTATATCAGAAATAGAAGATGCTATTCAGAGCGCATCTGAAAAAGGAAGTATAGGTCTTATTAATTCTCTAGCTGAATGTTTTGTTAAGGGAAAACTTACTTTAGAACAAGCAAAAGCACAAATAGAAGAAAAAAATATTGAAATCCTTAATAGAACTATTATGCAAATGAAAATAAAACATAATGAATAAAATATTAGTTTTAATTTTTAAGATTCATTACGAAAGGAACGAAAAAATTATGGCTACTTTTAATTTTAGAGCATTAACTGAAGATGGAAGAATTGTTAGCAATAAAGTAGAAGAAGGAAATAGAATAACACTAATAAAAAAATTAAAAGCTAATGGATTATATCCAATATCAGTTACTCAAAATATGGCAAGAAAAACTCATTCAGTAAAAAAGAAGAAAAATATTTCTAATTTAAATAATAATATTGAAAAGATTAATACTAATGTTACAATGAATGATAATAGAAGAAAACTTACCATAAAAGATAAAGTTAATAATTATCTAGGTACAACTGATAAAATTACAGATAGAGATATTGCAATTTTTACTCAGAACTTCTATTTATTGAAAAAAGCAAATTTTAATAATGTACATGCTTTAACAACAATTATTGATAGTACTGAAAATCTTACATTTGCAGAAATACTAGAAGATATCTTAGCTGGTGTTGAAGCAGGTGATTATATGTATAAAACAATGGAGTATTATTCAAATATATTTCCATATATTTATATAAATATGATAAAAGTTGGAGAATTATCGGGTTCTCTTGAAAACGCTTTACTTCAAGCAGTAGAGTATTTAGATAGTACAGCTGCTATTACAAAAAGACTAAAAACAATATTAATTCCTAATATTGCACAATTTATATTACTAATTGTTATGTTATTTGTTGGTACTTTATTTGCTTTACCACAAGTTGAAAAAGTATTTGAAGAGGTTGGTACAAAATCTACACTTCCTGGAATAACAATATGGTTTCAAGGAGTAGTTAATGCAATGCTTAAATATTGGCCAGTACCAACTGCTATAATAGTAATTGCAATTGCAGCTCTTGTAATATATATTCAAACTCCAAAAGGTAAGTATAAATTTCACTATTTTAAATATACAATGCCGATATTTGGAAAACTTATATTTTTATTAGATTTTTCTAGAATTATGAAAGCTATGCTTTTGAATTTAAGAAATGGAATGAGAATTCAAGAATCAATTGAAGTTGGCAAAAATGTTACAAATAATTATGTAATGCTTTCTATAATAGAAAATTCAATAAAAAATATTATGATAGGACAATCATGGATTGAACCATTTGAAAAATCTGGGCTTGCTTCTCCTATGATTACTGAAATGCTTAAAATTGGTATGCAGACTGATTTAACAGAAATGATGGAAAAATTAGTTGAATATATGGAAATTGATATAGATAACACTTTAGAAAAAATTATGAAAACTTTACCACAGGTTATGTATAGTGTTGTTGGAATTGTTCTAATCTTCTTTGTTGTTGTTGTTGTTGTACCTATGGTGCAGGTATATATGGGAAATTTCTTGTTCGAAGCCT
>CAMOMI010000031.1 GCA_946619755.1 uncultured Clostridia bacterium | reverse complement strand
TACGGCCTTGCCAAGGCTGTGATGGGGGTTCGATTCCCCTCGTTCGCTCCATATGAAAGAATCGTCGAAATATAGACGTTTTTTATTGCAAAAAACTAACTCATAGAGTTAGTTTTTACTTGCTTTAATAAATGAATCAAATAATGGGTGTGGTTTAGTAGGTCTAGATTTAAACTCAGGATGAAATTGACAAGCTATAAAATGTTTGTGCTTTGGTAATTCAATTATTTCCACTAAATCAGCTTGGTCATTCTTACCAGAGAAGACCATACCATGTTTTTCCAAAATATCTTTATATTTATTATTAAATTCATAACGATGTCTGTGTCTTTCTAGTATTTTATCTTTCTTATAATCAGCATATGCTAATGAATCTTTAACTAATGTACATTCATAATTTCCTAATCTTAAAGTACCACCCATATTTACAATACTCTTTTGATCACTCATTAAATCAATAATAGGATTTTCACATACTGGATTAAATTCAGTTGAATTAGCATCTTTAATACCACATACATTTCTAGCAAATTCTATTACTGATAGCTGCATACCTAAACATAAACCTAAATAAGGAATATTATTCTCTCTAGCATATGTAATAGCCTTTATCATTCCTTCAATTCCACGACTTCCAAATCCTCCAGGAACAATAATACCTTTAGAATTCTTAAATACTTCCTTTAAATCGACATCTTTTTCTAATTTTTCTGAATCAACCCAGTTAATATTAACTTTAACATTATGTTTATAACCAGCATGATGTAGTGATTCTACAACTGATATATAAGCATCATGTAACTCTGTATATTTACCAACTAAACTAATCTCAATTTCATTCTTTAAATTATCTACAGTTTTAATTAACTTCTTCCAATAATCTATATTTGCTTCTCTAACTTCTAAACCAAATTGTTTTAAAATTATTTCGTCTATCTTTTGTTCATAATAATTAATAGGAATATCATATATATTCTTAACATCAATTGAATCAATAATACTTTCTACCGGCACATTACAAAACATAGATAATTTTTCTTTCATTGCTTGTGTTGTATTAAATGGTGCTCTACATACTAAAGCATCAGGTCTAATACCTAGATTTCTTAAATCTCTAACACTATTTTGTGTAGGTTTAGTTTTTAATTCATTAGAACCATATATATATGGTATTAAAGTACAATGTACAAAGAAAGTATCACTTTGTCCTTTTTCATATTGAATCTGTCTAATAGCTTCTAAAAAACATTGTGATTCAATATCTCCAACCGTTCCACCAATCTCTGTAATAATAATATCTGCACCACTAGTATTACTAGCTTCGTAAACTTTATTTTTTATTTCATTAGTAATATGTGGTACTACTTGAACAGTTGCTCCTAAATAATCTCCATGCCTTTCTTTATCAATTACAGACTTATAAATCTTCCCACTTGTAATATTGGATGTATAATTGAGTTCTTCATCAATAAATCTTTCATAGTGACCTAAATCAAGATCTGTTTCACATCCATCATACGTTACAAAGACTTCACCATGCTGAATAGGATTCATTGTACCCGGATCTACATTAATATAAGGATCAAATTTTTGCATAAATACTTTGTAACCTCTAGCTTTCAATAACAATGCAATAGATGATGCTGTTATACCTTTACCTAACCCTGAAACAACGCCCCCTGTGACAAACACATACTTCGCCATAACTCTACCTCCAAAAAACATATTTCAATTATAAAACAATATGTTCATCAATATAATTCTTATATTGAACCAAAAAAAATGATATAATTATGAAGAAGCCCCCTATAAAGGCCTTTTTTAAATTTATAATTTACAAAAATAACATATTAAAGAGCTCAGAACTTTATGAAGATAATTATATGAAAATGCTTGATTAAAAGAAGATTATTGTTACTTATTATTGAATGTTTTAAAATAAAATTGAAAAAAGAACTTATCGTAAGCTATAAGCTTACATGCTCCATTTAGAAATACAATTAGTCGAAAGACTAATTTTTTGTGCTTGAATGTCTCGTAAAATAGTAATCCGAACGACTAGATGGAAATTTAGTACAAAATATTGCATTTCATTAAATTTAAGTATATAATAATAACCAATTTGAAAAAGGAGAGATATTTATGATTATACCTCAAGAATTGGATTACAATTTTGATGAAGAGATTTCTAATGATGAATACGAAGTTATAAATAAATTTTTAGCATCATATAGAAATCAAAGCGTTATTGTTGCAGATGAATATAGACAAGATTTTAGTATGGTTCCTTTAGAGGAAGAAAAGGTAATTTTTAAAACAAATGATGATACTTGGAAAAGTATGGATTTTTGTAGAAAAATTTATCACAAGGGAAAACCATATGTTGTTAAATTAGGATTATGGCGTGTTGGTCATATGGAAGATGATCCTAAATGTTTAAGCATTCGTGAATTTAGAATTATTACTAACGGAAAAGTTCATTTTATTAATTTAAATACTAAAGATGTTTCAAAAAATAATTGGTTATTTAATATTATTAGTATTTTTGATGAGAAAAAAGTTATTTCTCCTGAACAAGCATATTGTAAAAGAATGTATACTAATAAAGCATTACAAGAATTTATGACTAATCATGAATGGGGAAAAATTAATGAAGGAATTAACCAAATGCCTACATTAGCAAATGCTTTATTTATAATAAGAGAAGGATACGAAAATTCTTCAAATTTCACTGCTGATTTTGGAACTATATTATATCAATTAATCTCTTATAGACAAAATAACTTAGACAATTTTAGTAAAAAAGATTTACTAGAATTAGATAAATTAATATTAAAGTTAAGAGAAACTGAATTATTAAAAGTACAACTTCATGAACAAACTGGAGGTTCACAATCTTGGCCTACAAGTTCAATATTATTAGAATCAAATAATTATAATAGTAGAATGCATAGATCTAAACAATACAATGTGGCTAATACAGAATTATCTGATGAAAAGAAAGTATTAAATAAATGCATTAGAGCATTAAAAAAATAGTAAACTTCTATAAAGTAGCAAGAAATATATTGCTACTTTTAATATTATTTGGTAGAATGTATCTAGTGAGTGATATTTATCATATCACTAGAGAAGAAGTTGTAGATATCTACAACATTCGCTCCATAGTGAAATCTGCTCGAACTTTTCGAGTTTTGATAAATAACTAATCCAATTTGGATTAGTTTTTTTTGTGCTTCGAACTCCCACGTTATCAGCTTGGAAGAATACAAAGACTATCCTACTTTATAAAGAAAGGATGGAACTATGGTAAATATTATTAAGGAAGAACTATCATTAGAAGAATCATTAAGAAAGAAAATTGAGTTTATATGTGATTTTACTACAGGATAAGACCTGTTTACAAACGACTCACCAGTGGTGAGTTTTCCCTTATTTTATAAGGAACTAGTAAAAGCACAAGTGTTTACATTTTAAAATATTGTTATACAATTGTTTACTTTGCTATTTTTTGAAAGCTTTATAAATAAAGACTTTCCAAAATCTGTATAACAATCGTACACACTTTTTAGATAGTAAAAATTGCTATTTTTGACTAAAATTGAGATGCTCTTTAACGACTTTATGGCCTAAAGTTCGGCCATAAAATATAAATATTGGGGAATTGGTTGAATATGAAAAAGGAACTAATCTTATAATAAAATTAGTACCTTTAATAGATGTATCAACACCTAATTATTTCATATTCTACTATATTGTATCACTCATTTGTTTTAAGTCAATAAGGATTAAATGTTTGATAAATTATGCTAAAAATGTTGTATAAATCTATTGTGAACTCTTGTAAACGCTAATATTTTTGAAGAAGATACCTGCATATTTTTCGGTATATAAACTAATATATTTATTTTTTTCAAAAATGTATGTGAGATTTGAAGAAAGTATGTTATAATATCCAACATGAAGAAGGGATTGAGGT
>CAMOMI010000030.1 GCA_946619755.1 uncultured Clostridia bacterium | reverse complement strand
TTAACATCTTTTTCAGAACCATATTTAATTAGATCTTCATAGCTCATTACTTCAGCTTTAATAAAGCCTCTTTCAAAATCAGTATGAATTATTCCAGCACATTGTGGCGCTTTCATGCCTTTTTTAAATGTCCAAGCTTTTACTTCATCACTTCCTGCTGTAAAAAAAGTTGCTAAGCCTAATAATGAATATGTCTTTTTAATCAATTGATCCAATCCACTCTCAGATATACCTAATTCTTGTAAAAACTGTGTTTTATCATCATCATTTAATTCTGCTAATTCACTCTCAATTTTAGCACAAATCATAACAACTTCGCTATGCTCGTTTTTGGCGTATTCACATACTGCTTTGTAATAATCATTTCCACCACTAATTATATCATCTTCGCTAACATTAGCTACATATATAATCGGTTTAGCTGTAATTAAATTAAATGACTTAATAACATCTAACTCTTCTTCATTCAAATCTATCTTTCTAACTGGTATATTTTGTTCTAAATTAGTCTTAATTTTCTTTAAGGTATTTACTTCTAATAACTCTTTCTTGTCTTTAGTCATTTCAGCTTTTTTACCAATACGATTAATACGATTATCAATTATTTCAAGATCAGACATAACAAGTTCAACATTAATAACCTCAATATCTCTAATTGGATCGACATCACCATCGACATGAATAATATTTTTATCATCAAAGCATCTAACTACCTCAACAACAGCATCAACTTCTCTTATATGTGATAAAAACTTATTGCCAAGTCCTTCACCATTACTAGCTCCTTTAACGAGTCCAGCAATATCAGTAAATTCATATGTTGTCGGAATTGTTCTTTCTGGCATATACATCTCTTCTAGTACAGCAACTCTTTTATCCGGTACAGTTACAATTCCAACGTTTGGATCAATGGTTGCAAACGGATAATTAGCAGCAAGTATATTCTTTTTTGTAATTGCATTAAATAAAGTTGATTTCCCTACGTTAGGAAGTCCTACAATTCCCGCTGTCAAGCTCATATATATCACTTCTTTCTCTATGTATTATAACAAAAAAGATATATTATATCAATATATCTTTTTATCTAAAATGTCCCTTTATCTGTTCAAATTGTTCAGCATATTCTTCGCCATACACCTTTATAAAATCTTCATTTAAAGCAGACACATACCATTTTATAGTTTCATTAATCCTAGAATTACCTAATTTGTATATCTCACCAAAGAATTTAATTCCTTCTTGATAATTCTTATAAAATCTTCTAATAAATATTTTTTCTGCTTCCACATCATTCATTTTATTCTTAGATTGATCTGTTAAATTATGTTCTTTATTATATTTCAAATCAAAATATTGTATAATATCACTTCTTAAAGCATTATAAACATTTTCAGTAATATATAGCAAATTCATCTTACTAGTATTATTAAGAATAGGCAATATTTTTTGCCATTCACCACTATTTAAAACATATTTAATATAATCCATTCCATTAGTCAATGACCATAAATTATTAATTGCTAAAACATCATTTCTTAATTCTCCATCTTGAGTATATAACTTATTCAACATTGGATAATCTTTTAAAAAAGTTGGATTAGCCTTAACAGCTTTATTCATTAAAATAATATCATATGTCGTTTTTGCAATTCTTCTTCCATCATCAGTAACTTTATAAGCAGTAGCCTTTCTATTGGCTGTACCTGCAGAATTAACGTAGCATAACTTAGATAGTTCTTCTTTCATAATTCCATTATAATGCTTATTAAAGAAATCTCTACATACCTTCCATCCCTTTATAGTAGCGTCGATCTCAATATCATCAGTATCGTGATTTCTACCATAATCATTATATGCCTTATTTAATACTCTGCTTACGACACTCATTAACCCCTCATTATTTAACTCTTGATTCTTTGCCATATGTGTTTGATAATTATGTGATATTTCATGATAAGCCACTAACATTAAGAAAGTAAAATCCGACCCTCTCTTCAAATATGTTCCGTTTTTAGCGTCATCAATACTTTTAAAATTAGTATCCTTAAATAAATGACGATTCATATATACATGATTTCTGCTAGATACCCCTGGGCTATTCCATATTTTTCCACCACGAACGTCGGTTAAAACATATCTAACATTGCTTGGATTAAATCCATTATCTTTTGGATATTCAAATGGTAAATATCCTAGTATCGCATCTAAAACTTGATTTGAACATTTAAGATTAGGTGAAGTACTTAACTGATTAAAAATATAATTAATAAGTTCTGTATACTTCTCAGATGGTCTTCTTAGCATAGCAAAATATTCACAATAAGTGTTTAACTCACTTTGTGTAAGTTCGTCGCCTCTTTTTATTTTAGACTCAATATTTGATAAGATAGTCATTTTACTTTTTCTAGTATTATTCAACTTAACAACAAATTCATCTCCCAATAATTGTCTACAATTAGATACATTAATATTTCTAATGAAAGGATTAGTAAGTGATTCCATACTAAAAGTACTCATTTTTTCTAAATAAGTTAAATAGTTTTTATATTGCGTAGTATTAATATAATTAGGATTTAATGATACCATTTTACTCACATAATGATCTAATGATTCTTTAAATAAAATGATTTCACCATCAATATTAACATTTTCATTATATTTAGCACTATATACAATATAAATATAATCTAATTTTTGAGGATCATTTAAAAAAGATTCATATTTATCTATTGCATAATCACTAATAAAATTATCATTATATCCCATAATATCAAATCCTCTTTCTATAATTATATCATAAAAAATTAAAAAGACATATTTCTATGTCTTTAAAGTCTTTAAATCATTACGCCAGTATTAAGACCTAGCGGAATACCAATAATATAAAATGCTAGTAAGATTAATAACCATAAAATAGCAAAACCAATCGCGTATGGAAGCATCAAACTCATTCCATCCGTAAGTGTTACTACATCTCTTTTCTTATTATTGTAAATCTGTAAAAATCCTAATAAAATAACAAAATAAGTAAACAATGGAGTAATTCCCTTCATTGAACTATCTGCCGCTCTAAATACCGCTTGTGCAAATTCAGGTGTAAATGAGCTTTGCATAAACATCGGAACAAGTACCGGTGACATAATCGCCCATTTTGTTGATAATGTTGGAACAAAAAATGTACAAATCATTATGATAATAAATGTTAACATAATCAATACTATTCCACTAAGCTGCATACCTTCTAATAGTTCCGTTAAGCTAACAACAATAAAAACACCAATATTAGTTTCTTTAAAAATTAAAACAAACTGTGCTGCAAAGAAGATAAGAATCAGCAATGAAGCAAAGCCCTTTAAATAATAACTCATTGAATCCATTAAATCTTTACTATTTTTAATTGTTTTAACTCTAATGCCATATACTAAGCCACAAAAACCAAGTAATGCCGCAAATATTAAAACTGAACCTTGTCTAAAATATGAACCTTCTCCAAATAATTGTGCTATATAACTTTTCTCTTGTAAGTTTAAAAACAATCCAGAAAAAGGTAATCCAGGAATAATACAATAAATCAAAACAATTGATACTAATATTGTAAATAAAATTGCAATTACCACACCTTTTTTCTCTCTAGTTGTAACCTCGGTTTCTAAATCTATTCCCTCTTCCTCTTCCAAATTAAACTTACCTAACTTAGGAACTGTATATTTTTCTGTAATAATCATTCCAAGATAAGCAATCAAAAACGTTGCTACAATCATAAAGATAATATTACCTGTTATACTAACACGATAGTTCTGATCCAAAATTTTAGTTGCTGTTTGTGTATATGTTAATAATGTATTATCCACACCATTTACAACTAAATTAGCACCATATCCAAAAGATATTCCTGCAAATGCTGCTGTAACTCCAGTTGATGGATGTCTTCCTATATTCATAAATAAAATTGCTGCAATTGGTAATAAAATAACATATCCAGCTTCAAAAAACATTGATGATATAATACCTAATAATACAACTAAGAAAGTAAATAATTTTTTTGGTTTATTCTTAGTTATTATCTTAAAAAAAGCATTAAGAAAACCAGATTTATAAGCTACCCCTACACCCATAAGTCCAACAATCAAAGTACAAAGAGGAGCAAAAGTCATAAAGTTACTAATCATATTACTTACCAAGTACTGAAGTCCTGTCCTATTAAACAAATTATTAATCATAACAACTTGTGTTTCTAGTTCACCAGTAACTGAATTTACATTATAATACGTTGTTTCCAAATTTAAGATACTACCGACACTACTTATAATCATTACAATAATTGTTAAAATAAACAAAAGAATCGCCGGATGTAATTTAAATTCTCTTTTTTTCATATGCTTTCCACCTTCTTAATCTTTTTATTAAACTCAACACGTGGCATCATTACCACTCTACCACAATTTAAACATTTGATTTTTATATCAACCCCTACTCTAACTATTTCAAAACGATTAGTTTTGCAAGGATGCTCTTTTTTCATAAT
>CAMOMI010000029.1 GCA_946619755.1 uncultured Clostridia bacterium | reverse complement strand
ATATTGAAAAAGATGCTAAAATAAATGATGAAATAGATGAACTTAGACATAAAGCAACTTCTAGTTTGTTATCAAGAAGCGATGTTATTGTGGTAGCTTCGGTATCTTGTATATATGGTATTGGTGAAGTTGAAGAGTATCGCAATAAGATGCTTACTTTAAATAAAGGTGATGAAATTGAACGAAATAAAGTGTTAGGAAAACTAGTTGAAATGCTTTATGAACGTAGTCAGTTTGATTTATCACGTGGTACTTTTAGAGTTAGAGGAGATACAATCGAACTTATTCCAGCTTATGAGAGACAAAATGGAATAATGATTGAGTTTTTTGGTGATGAAGTTGATCGTATATGTGAGTTTGATGTGGTTACGGGAGCGATTATCAAGGAAAAGAAAAGTGTTTCTATTTTTCCAGCCAGTCATTTCGTAACAAGTGATGATAAATTAAAAGAAGCTGTTAAAAGAATTGAAGCTGAACTTGAAGAGAGAAGAAAATATTTTTTAGATAATAATAAATTAATTGAAGAACAAAGAATTAGAGAAAGGGTTAATTATGATTGTGAGATGTTACTTGAAACTGGTTTCTGTCGTGGAGTAGAAAACTATTCAAGACATTTAGCCTTACGTGGTGAAGGAGAAACTCCAACAACGTTAATCGATTTCTTTCCTAAAGATTTTTTATTGGTTGTTGATGAATCACATGTAACTTTGCCTCAAGTAAGAGGTATGTATAATGGTGATAGAGCTAGAAAACAAAACTTAGTTGATTATGGCTTTAGACTTCCAAGTGCCCTTGACAATAGACCACTTAAATTTTCTGAGTTTGAAAATAAAATTAATCAAGCTATCTATGTTAGTGCGACACCAGGAGATTATGAATTAGAGTTAGTTAATAATAAATTTGTTGAACAAATTATTAGGCCAACGGGATTGCTAGATCCGACAATTGAAGTTAGAACAAGTAAGAATCAGATTGATGATTTAGTTAAAGAAATAAATATTAGAAAAGATAAAAATGAACGTGTTTTGATTACGACATTGACTATAAAAATGGCTGAAGAATTGTCTAATTATTTAAAGGATATTGATATTAAAGTGGCATATTTACATAATGAGATTAAAACATTACAGAGAATGAAGATAATTAGAGATTTGCGCTTAGGAGTATACGATGTTGTTGTTGGTATAAATCTTCTTCGTGAAGGAATAGATATTCCAGAAGTATCTTTAATTGCTATTATGGATGCTGATAAGCAAGGATTTTTAAGAAGTGATCGTAGTTTAATTCAGACAATTGGTAGATGTGCTAGAAATGCAAATGGAACAGTTATAATGTATGCCGATACAATTAGTGATAGTATGAAGATAGCTATTTCTGAGACTGCTAGAAGAAGAGGTATTCAAGAAGAATATAATAAAGAACATAATATAGTTCCTAAGACAATTATTAAAGAAATTAGAGATTTAATTAGTAATGAAGATGAGACAAGTAAGAAAGAAAATAACGAAAAGATGAGTAAGAAAGAAAAACTTGACTTGATAGAGAAACTTACTAAGGAAATGAATAGTGCAGCAAGAGAACTAAATTTTGAAAGAGCAATGGAACTTAGGGATATTATTTTTGAATTAGAGAGTGAATAAAAAATATTCCTCTTTTTTTTAACTATATTTAGAAATATTTAGGAGAATACCTATTTCTAACATTGAAACTAAAAGACTTGAGCCTCCATATGATAAGAATGGTAAGGTGACACCGGTTACTGGTATTAAACCTACGACAACCATTAGATTTAAAATAGTTTGGAAAGCTATGCTGAAAGTAATACCATATGCTAAATATTTAGCAAATTTGTCTTCAGTATTTATTGATATTTTTAATCCGCGATAAATAATTGTAATAAAGAGAGTAGATACGATTAGAACACCAGCAAAACCTAATTCTTCACTGATGATTGAGAAAATAAAGTCTGTTTGTGGTTCTGGCAGATAAAAATGTTTTTGGATAGAGTTGCCAAGTCCCATTCCAAGTAATCCTCCAGGACCGATTGCATATAGTGATTGTATTATTTGGAATCCAGTTCCTAGGGGGTCAGACCAAGGATTTAGAAAGGAAGTAATTCTTGCCATACGATATGGAGCAATGATAACTAATACGACAATACCAATGATACCAATTAGGCCGATTTTTAAAAAGAAATTTATATTGACACCAGATATAAATAAAAGTGAAATAATCGATATGACAATAATGATGCCAGTACCAAAATCTGGCTGTAACATAATGAGACCAAATACTAAGATGACTACAAGAAGAATTGGTAGAACAGAAGTTTTAATATCTTTAATTTTATTAGTTGTTAAATATTTTGATGTAAAAATTATCAGGCCTAATTTAGCAAATTCACTAGGTTGAATGCCGAATGAACCAATACCAAACCAACTTCTTGATCCGTTTCTGATAGTACCAATTCCAGGTATTAATACCAATATTAAAAGAATAATTGATAAAATAAGAATTTTATTACTATAATCTTTATATAAAGAATAGGGAACTTTAGAGATAAAATAAATAATAAAATAACCAATTAGTAAAAACATTGCTTGACTTTTTAGATATTTATAGGGATCATTAAATTTGTATGCTGCCCAGATGTTAGACGATGAATAAATCATTAATAGTCCAAATAGAGATAAGATAATAATTGATATTAATAAGATTTTGTCAATTTTTTTCATAGATATCACTTATTAAATTATATGTTTTAGAAAAAGAAAAAAACACATAAATGTGTTTTATAACCATACGCCATATATTAAGGCTAATAGACATAGAATGAAACCAACTATCCAAAATACTTTGACGATGCTTCCCTCACGCCAACCTAATCTTTCAAAATGATGATGAATTGGTGTCATTAAGAAAACTTTCTTTTTGAATAGAACAACTGATACGATTTGAATCATAACTGTAATGGTTTCAATTACGAAGACGCCGCCAATTACGGCTAGAGAAAGTTCGTGGTTGGTAAGAATAGCAATAGTTGCTAATGTTGCACCTAAGGTAAGACTACCGGTATCACCCATAAAAACTTTAGCTGGATTTGAATTATAAACTAAAAATCCCATGATGGCTCCAACTAAGATGAAACAGAAAATACCCATATCTTTGTATCCTTCAATCCAATAGCTACCCCATGATATAAGTCCAAAAGCTACAAAGGCAATAGCTGATAAACCACCAGCTAAACCATCGAGACCATCCGTTAAGTTTACGGCGTTTGATGATCCAACCAATAGGAGCAAAATAAATACTCCATAGAACCAGCCAAGATTCCATTTGATATGTAATAGAGTAATTTCTAAAACGGAATTAGCATTGGTATATTTTCGATATAGGATATAAAAGATTAATGCAACAATAAATTGTAAAAATAATTTTTGTATTTGAGTTAATCCTTTATTTTGATTTTGTTTAATACTTAAATAATCATCTAAAAAGCCAATTAAGCTATATGAAACAAAAACAAATAAAACAATTAATAAATTAACAGAGAATTCCATACGATTAGTTAATATTAAAAAAATCGTAGTAAGAATGGTTGGAATGATAAAAATGATACCTCCCATTGTTGGAGTTCCTGATTTTCTTTGATGAGCTTCCACATAAATATTTATTCTTTGCCCAGCTTTTATTTTTTTTAATAATGGTATGGCAAACAGACCTAAGCCAGTAGCTAAAATGAAACCAATCATTAAAGCAAATAAAGATTTTGTTAGTGTTAGCATAATTCACTTCCTTTTCAGGTTAATTATATCATAAAATAGTTAATAATATGTAAAATTATCGTTAGTTTACATGCGCTTGTCAGTTGCCAAGAAGGACTTTTATGGTTGCATTTTCAGGGAGATATGTACCTTCACTAGGTGAGATGGCTTTAATTATATTACCTGTTCCAGAATAGTTTACTGAAAAATGTTTTAAATCCTTTTTAACTTCATCAATGTTTTTATTTATAATATTTGGAATAATATAATACTTTGTATCATACCAATTATAAGTTTTTTCTAGAACATGATCCGATGATGGTAGTTTTAGTTCATCGATGATATCAATCATGATGTTTTTAGCAATTGGGGCAGAGACTGTTCCTCCATATTGAGTTACTCCTTTAGGATTATCGATTGCAACATATACGACGGCTTTGGGATTATCAGCAGGTAAAAAGCCAATGAATGAAAGAATATAATTACCTGATAAATAAACTCCGTTTTTTACTTTTTGTGCGGTACCGGTTTTGCCACCAATACGGTATCCTTCAATGTAGGCATTTCTTCCAGTTCCATAAGCTACGACTGTTTCTAGAGCCATTCTTACGGTTTTACTTGATTCAGAGCTAATAACGGTTCTAATTTTTTCTGGTTTGTTTTCTAAAACTATTTCACCAGTAGTTGGATCTGCAATTCTTTTTACAATATATGGTTTATATAAGGTTCCTCCATTAATTGCAGCTGATACGGCAGTAATTTGTTGAATAGCACTGACACTTATTCCTTGTCCAAAGGCAGTAGTAGCTAGTTCGACGGGGCCAACTTTATCTAAATTGAATAAAATACCAGATGATTCGCCATTTAAATCAATCCCTGTTTTACGTCCGAAGCCAAAATTGTTGATATATTTAAATAATCTTTCTTTACCTAATTTATTACCTAGTGAGACGAAGCCTGGGTTGCAACTATTTTGAACAACTTGTAAATAGGTTTGAGCTCCATGACCACCATGTTTCCAACATTTTATGCGAGCTCCTTCGACGTTAACGGATCCACCATCATAAAAGGTATCGTTTAATAAATCAATAGTTTTTTCTTCAATGGAAGCAGCAAGAGTGATAATTTTAAAAGTGGACCCTGGCTCGTATGTTGACCAAATAGCTAGATTTCTATTGATGGCTTCAGTTGAATAGTTTTTATAATTTGTGGGTGAGAAATCTGGTTTGGATGAGATAGCTAATATTTCACCATTATTTGGATTCATAACGATGGCCCAAGCTCCATTGGCATTATATTTATTCATAACATTATTAAGTTCTCTTTCGACGGCGGCTTGAATATTATAATTAACAGTTAAATAAAGATCCATACCATTTGTGGGTTCAACATAAACGTTACTTTTTTCTAATTTATTTCCTTTGGCATCGGAAAAATATTTTATAGCACCACTTTTACCAGTTAAGTATTTATCGTATTTAAGCTCTAATCCAGACAATCCTTGATTGTCAATACCAACATAACCAATTGAATGTGATAATAAGTTATTAAATGGATAATATCTTTTCCCTTCTTTCAAAAGATATACTCCATCATAGTTTAAGGCATTAATTTTATCAGCTATATCGAATGATAGTTGGCGACCTTCTGGATGGACAATTTCAACAGATGACGATTTATTAACATGTTCACTTATTTTATTTGGATTGACATTTAAAATTTGTGCTAAATCATTGACAACATCGTCTTTATTTTTTATTTGATTTGGAATAACAACTAAAGAAACTGTTGTTAGATTATCTGCTACGATAATATTATCGCTCGTAAGAATACGACCACGATTAGCGCCAATAATTAAGTTTCTACTCCAAAGATTATTTGCTTTAATATTTAATTTTTTATATTCAAAAACTTGAATATAAAATACTTTGGCAATTATGAAGATAAAACACATAATTATTACTAATAAAACAATTTTAATTTTTTTATGGATATTCTTATTAAACATAATTTTTCCTCAATGTATTTTATTCATTAAAGCTAAAAATATACAAAAAAAGAGGCTGACCCCCAAGGAACAGCCTCCCAAAAAGAATAAAAAGGGGTTGGCTAGTGTGATACTAGCAC
>CAMOMI010000028.1 GCA_946619755.1 uncultured Clostridia bacterium | reverse complement strand
TTTCCCTATCTTCTACATACCGTTACCAGTGTTGCGGTTCCCCTTTAAAGAAGACAGTACGGTGTTTCCACATCATACGACTTGATTGCCACTTAGTTCCCACTGCAATCCTATATCATAACGCACTCTAGGAGATTTCCTCACCAACGCATCGTTATTAGTACTCTTTTGCAAAGGTAATTTCATGGTATAGTAGTTAACTTATTTGGCCAAATAAATTAATACCTAGTGCCAATCCCAATACCCTCACTCAAGACAAGCTACACTGTAGATAGCTTATAGCCACCATACAGGTTTAATCCTAGTTCGTAACAAAACATCAGTTTCCGTATAGATTTATTACAAAGATAGGTCTCCACGAATAATGGAATCAAACATATGCCATTACATTCTATCCACTACTCTCATCGCCAGCATCCACCCTAGATTGGGCATCTAAAGCAAACACAAGCGGTTTCACAGATATGCTCTTTAACGGTCTTTTATCCCCGTCTTCCTAACGAATCAATTGACTAGAATAATGTGCCATCAATCGATTTAAATTATAACAAATTTTTAATAACTTGTCAAATTTATGTCAATATTTATAATATTTAAAACTTATCTTGACTTACCCAAATCATTTAACTGTTTTAATCCAACGTCAGCATATATAAAACTATCTCGAATAGCAACACCATGATTTTTATATTTATTGCGTTCTTCTAACTTTAATGGATTTTCAATAAATACTGCCTCACCATCTTTTTCGACAGATGCACCAATAATATACTCCGGTAATAAATATGTATGTATTGTTTCGAAACGTTTTCTGTCATTATCATCAACATACATCTCATCTTTATTTCCAATTTTTCCATCACTACCAAGAATATATTTAGCATCTTTTGGTACTGCTGCAAAAATTGTATAGTCTCTACCATATGTTCCAGGAGAAATAATACTTAAAAAAGAACGACCTAAAATATGTACTCCATAAAAATTTCTAGCTAAATCAGTGCCATAGTTAATCTGATATCCTTCTTTAAACGCAGGTGTAGGATCAATAATACCAGCATAATACAAATAAATACTATCATCTAAATATATTTTTTCGATTTGTTTACCATAAGCTTCCTGATATTTACAATCATGAATAAAATAATGACCAAACCAAGTAGCTGCACTACGAAATGCTGCTTCTATATCACCATTATTTTTCAATAAAGCATATAAAAAATTACTTCTAATTTCTTCAAACAAAAACATATGCGGTATCTTATATTTTCCTTTATCTGGCATCCTAGGACTCTCTATTTCAGAAATAAGCATGGTGTATTGTTGCCTTAAAGTTTCAGACATTTTATCACCATAACATTCAAGTACTTTCATTGCAAATAATTTATATACACTATCATCATTTGTCATATCATAAATTATATATTTAGGATTTTCCTCAATCAAAGATTTCATAAAAGTTGTTTTTTTAAATAAATCTTTTTTTTCATTATATAACGCATATATAACTTGATCTCTATCCTGCATCTTTTGAATAACTATTTCCAAATCTTTAATATCTTCTTCAATTTTTTTAATTTTTTCTTCATGTTCGTTAATTATCAATTGTCTTTCTTTTTCATAATCTTCTTTTTTTCTAGAAACAGAAAGTAACATTTTTTGAAAAAAACTCTTCTCTTTTAAACGTTCATCATTTTTATATTCTTTTGTATTTATAGCAAGTATTTCTTTAAGATTTTCTAATTTTTCACGCAATTCATCAATATATTCTTTTATTGCATCATCTAACATTTTAATCACCAACTATAAATATTTTTCTAATTCTTCTTTTAATACTTTTGCACTAATAATAGGATTTGCTTTTCCTCTCGTTGTTTTCATCACCAAACCAACTATGTAATCAAATACTTTTTTACCCGCTTTATAATCATCTATTAAATTTTTATTTTCAGCTAATACTGATAAGATGATTTGTCTAATTTCACCTTCATCGCTAATTTGTGTCATCCCAAGTTCGTTAACTAATGTATTAGCATCTTTTCCAGTATCTAACATTTTCTCCAGTACTTCTTTAGCTTGTTTTCCATTAATTTTGCCTTGAATAACCATTTTAATCATATCAGTAAGCATAATAGGATTAAGTTTAGCTTCTTCAATTGTAAGACTTTCTCTATTTAAATACTTCATCACATCACCAGTTAGCCAGTTAGAGATTAATACTGGTTCATTTAATAAATTAACACATTCTTCATAAAAATCTGATACTTTCTTATCCTTTACAATAGTGTATGCATCTTTAGTATTAATATTATACTCTTTCGTATATATTCTAAATCTTTCATTGTGAAGTTTTGGTATTTCACTTTTAATTTCTTCTACCCACTCTTTATCTATCTTAATAGGTGGCAAATTAGGATCAGTAAAATATCTATAATCAATAGCATCTTCTTTACTTCTCATCGTATATGTCTTATTAGTACTTTCATCATATCTTCTGGTTTCTTGAACAATTTCTCCACCATTATCAAGAACTTCGTTTTGTCTAGCTACTTCACTAATAATTGCTTCTTTAACGCCACTAAAAGAGTTTATATTTTTAATCTCTACTCTTGTTCCAAGTTCTGTTGCATTTTCTTCCATCAATGATACATTTACGTCACACCTAATTTGACCTTTATCACTTCTTGCATATGATGTATCTGTATACAAGAAAATACTTCTAAGTCCCTCCAAAAAAGCTACCGCTTCATCGGCTGAATTAATACAAGGCTCCGTTACCGTTTCAAGTAAAGGAACTCCACATCTATTATAATCTAAAAGTGAATAATCATTATAGTGATCCATACTAGCTGTATCTTCTTCAAGATGAGTATCATGAATTAATATTTTTTTATCTTCGCCATTAACGTCAATCATCACATAACCATTTGTTCCAATTGGGTGCTTAAATTGCGTAATTTGATATCCTTTTGGTAAATCAGGATAGAAATAATTTTTTCTTTCAAATGTTAAATAATCCGGTACCATACAATTCATAGCTAAAGCCATCTTAATTGAATTTCTAACCGCTTCCTTATTGACAACTGGAAGAATTCCTGGCATTCCCATATCGACTACTGATACATTGCTATTAGGAATGTCTGAAAAGCCATTTTTAGCTGAAGAAAAAATCTTACTATTTGATTTAAGTTCACAGTGAACTTCTAATCCAATTACCACTTTTCGCATTATTTATCACCCCCAGCTACTTGATTTTTATATTCCATCACATCTTCTAACTTATTTGCCATATTTAATACTAAATCATCCTCTTTTATTCTACCAGTGATATTAATAGCAATAGGCATTTTATTAACAAAACCACATGGAATGGTAATGCTTGGATACCCTCCAAAGTTACCAATACACAAATGATTGTCAAGTATTAAATATTTATCACTAAGTTTATCAGTCTTATCTTCAAATTTTGGAGCAATTCCAGCAGCTGCTGGCATAATAAGACCATCATACTTTTTAAACAATTCATTCATCTTATCGACAACTAATCTTCTAACACGATAAGCATTTAAAAACAATTTTTCTTGATTTTCTCTCTGTAATATATAACTACCAATTATAAACCTTCTCTTTATAAGTTCACTAAATCCTTTAGTTCTTGCATCAGTTATAATTTCATCAGGTGTTTTTCCTTCACCTCTAACACCAAAATGAATACCATTTAAATTAGCATCATTACTAGTTGCTTCCGCACAAGATATTGCCATATATGCAGGATATAATGCCAATAATAATTCCTTAGAAATAGATTCTTCGCATACTTCTATTCCAATACTTTCGCACTTCTTTATTACATTTTTAAAATTATCTATTATCTCCGATAAATTACTATCATTATCATCATTTTCTAGTGCTTCTTTAATATAGAATAATTTTCTCCCTTTAACTGATTGATCAAGCATTTTAGTATATATTTTATCATCATCTGGTAAGCTTGTCATATCATGTTCGTCATGGCCTTTAACAATGTCAGTAACAATCGCTACATCGCGAACATTTCTAGCAAAAATTCCTAAATGATCTAAACTAGAAGCGAATGGAAATAAGCCATATCTACTTATTCTTCCATATGTTGGTTTAAAGCCAACAACTCCTCCATAAGCCGCTGGTTTTCTAACTGAATCTCCTGTATCAGAACCAATTGCAAAAGGAACAATTCCTAAAGCCACAGCTGCTGCACTTCCCGCTGAAGAACCACCAATCTGTCTAGATTTATCCCAAGGATTCTTAACAATTCCAGTATGACCAGTCATCCCAGTACCACCCATAGCAAGTTCATCAAGTACTGTCTTACCAACTAATACCGCACCAGCTTCCTTTAATTTCTTATATATTGTCGCATCATATACTGGTACATAATTACTAAGAATATTACTGCTAGCTGTTGTTAAAATTCCCTTTGTTGATATATTATCTTTAAGGACATAAGGTATTCCATTAACTAAACTATCACTATCGTTTTTTTCATATTTATCTAATATTGTTACAAAAGGATTATATTCTTTTTGACTATCTTTAGCTAACTTAACACTTTGATTAAATAATGATTCACTATCAATCTTCTCATTACGTAAATCTTCATTTAATTCAATAATTGACTTAACCATTATTCCACCACCTTAGGTACTTTTACCTGATTATACAAACTACTACCACTATTTAAAAGTATATCATCAATTGGAAGTTCATCTAAAACTTCATCT
Source organism: uncultured Clostridia bacterium (assembly GCA_946619755.1). Lineage (GTDB taxonomy): Bacteria > Bacillota_I > Bacilli_A > RF39 > UBA660 > RUG705. The sequence continues at coordinate 1,642 of CAMOMI010000028.1, read as the reverse complement.
TCTCGCATTAAAGTATTTTCTAATGGAAAAGGATATATTAAAGGTTCTACTTTATCTATATTATCTATTTTTCCAATTAAATCCATCTGTTTTAAAATAGTAGCAAACTCTTCACTTAAAGTATCATATTCTTCTTCATTCATTGTAAACATCAATTTCTTAGCTAACAATTTTAATGTCTTTTTATCCATAATATCCCTCTTTCATACTACATTAGTATACCACAATAAATATTATTTTACTAAATAAATTAATAAAAGATTCGGACATAAATATCCAAATCTTTCATTCTAATATTGTTTAATACTATTACATGTATTTATTTTATATTTCCAATATGTTTCGTGCAATTTATAGGCAAGTCTATTTGCATTATCAAAATAGTTAGTATAATCACTAGTACCTGTATTTGATAATGCCACCACTATATAAGGATTATCAGCAAAAACAATTGCTATATCATGAATAGCTGTACCACTCCAACCGCTCTTATTAGCCACCAAATAATTACCATTTCCCTTAAGGAATGTCGGATAAGCTTTTAAGAAATTTTTCATAAGTTCCTCACCATATTCATTATTCTTGGCATAAAAGTTATACAATTCGTTCATATATATTAATGCATCATTAGCATTCATTACGCCCCAATTATTGTTAACCGTAAAAATAGCCGTTGTTCCCTTTTCTTTCCAAAAATTAAGCATATTTTGTCGACCATACTTATCCATTAACATATTGTGAGCAGCATTATCACTAGTTACCGTCGAATACTCCAAAAGAGTTCTAATACTATATTGCGAATTAATTGGTTTATTCTTTAACACCCCACTGCCAGTATTATAATATTCCGCAGTATATGTAACAACTTCATCTAAATTAACTTTCCCTTGACTTGCCATTTCATATATATAAATATCAGTTGGACCTTTAATCGCACTAGCAGTAAATATACTTTGATTTGCATTATAAGTCACTGTAAATCCTGTGAATATATCCTTATATGCAAAAGCAAAATAATTATTTGAGGTATTATAATAATTATTAATTTCATTTATAACATCATTTATATCGCCAGGTAATTCAGACATATTAATTGGTGAACTAATACAATTAATAAGTTCAGATGCAGCCATTTTCTTTAACACATCATTATCGATATCACTATTTTCATATATCTTAACAGAATTATCCTCTTTTTCAGTTATTTCTGTAAAAAAATCCTCATAATGATCAACCTTTTTACCAAAATAAAATGCCTTAGCTACCACTATACATACACATATAAAAGTTAAAATAGCCACTACAAAAATAAAGCTTTTTCCAGTTAAAACATCTTTAATTGTTTTTTTATCGCTAACATTTTCATAATTAATATCTTCATATGAATTATTACTGGTAATAATCGTTTTATTTCTATAATTATTATCACCATTTATTTCAAAATTACTACTTGTATTAGAAGATATAGTTTCTGTATTTATTGTCGTAGGATTTATATTTTTGGGGGCAATATCATCATTTAAAGAAGTACTGTTATCTTCTCTGTTAGATACTTTATCATCTTCTATTTGTAATTTCTTTTCACTAATCGTATTTATCTCATTTGAAACAGTATTATCATTATCAAATGAAATAGCAGTAT
>CAMOMI010000027.1 GCA_946619755.1 uncultured Clostridia bacterium | reverse complement strand
TTTGAAGTATTAGATTTTCCATGTAATCAATTTGGACATCAAGCTCCAGGCGATAATGATGAAATACATGAATTTTGTACTGCTAAATATCAAACAAAATTTGATCAATTTGCTAAAATTGAAGTTAATGGCGAAAATGAAAGCCCAGTATTTACCGCATTAAAAAAAGCACAACCAACCGAAGAGGTAATTGGTATGAAAAATAAAATGGCCGTGAAAGCTATCAAAAAAATAAGTACAACTTGCAAAAAAGAAGGCGATATTGTTTGGAATTTTACAAAATTCTTGGTAGATAAAGATGGTAATCCTATTAAAAGATATTCTCCAACATTTGATCCAAGTAATATTGAAAAGGATTTATTAGAATTATTATAAGGAAGCAGTATTATGCTAAAAGATAAATATGAAAAATTGCAATTAAAAAATCAATTAAGTTTCCCCATTTATCTTTGTTCTAAGGAAGTAATCAGAAAGTACACCCCATATTTAGATAAATTAGATTTAACTTATACCCAATATATTGTTATGATGTACTTTTGGGAGAAAAATGAATCTAATGTTAAAGAATTAGGTAATACTTTATTACTCGATTCAAGTACTTTAACGCCACTATTAAAAAAGCTAGAGAATAAAGGTTATATTGAACGTAAAAGATCAAGTAAAGATGAACGCAATCTAGTAATAAGGTTAACTCATGCTGGTGAAAAACTAAGGGATAAAGCTCTTAATATTCCAGAAGAAATGAATAAATGTATAAACTTAGATTCTAATGAAGTAGCAACTTTATATTCGTTAATATATAAAGTTTTAATTAATATTGAAAAGGATCATAATAATTAATGGAATATCGTTTATCAAAGTCATCAAATTCATTTATAATAATGGTAAAAATTAGTTAAAACCAATTGACAAAGCATAAAATTAATTAGATAATTGAATTAGAAAGGAAAGGTGTTTATGAAAAAGTATATTGCTGAATTTATTGGAACATTTACATTAGTTTTATTTGGCACAGGTGTTGCTGTCGTAACTGGTGGTAATCTAGTAGCTACGGCCTTAGCTTTCGGTCTAGCTATAATTGCATCTGCTTATGTTATCGGTAATATTTCTGGCTGTCATGTTAATCCTGCTGTTTCACTAGCTATGTATATAAACAAAAAACTTACATTAAAAGAATTTGGCCTATATGTTGTTGCTCAAGTACTTGGAGCAATTGCTGGAACAGCTGTACTATATTTAATCTTAAATAATTCATCAGTCGGCGTTTCCTCACTAGGTGCTAATGGCTATGGCGTTTTATCAGCAACTGATGTTTCATTATTTGCAGCTATTGTAACTGAAGTAGTATTAACATTTATATTCGTTTATACGATATTAGGTGTTACTAGCGATAAATCAAAAGATAATATTGCTGGTATAATTATTGGTTTGACCCTTACTTTTGTCCACTTATTAGGTATTGGTTTAACCGGTACGTCAGTAAACCCTGCTAGAAGCCTAGCTCCAGCCATCTTCTTAGGCGGTACAGCTCTTAAACAAGTATGGGTATTTATCCTATCACCATTAGTTGGAGCTGCTTTAGCAAGTTTAGTATTCAAATATTTAAATACTAAAAAGTAATTATTAAAAAAACACGTTTAAACGTGTTTTTTCTATGTTAAGAGAATTGTCAATAAAACTTGTAAATAATAGTGTTAAAAGAATTTTACGCTTTTGACACTATTTTTTTACATTTTACTTACATAAACAATTTACAAACCCCTTATAAATAAAGGCTTTACAACAAACTATAATTATTGATTAGAAAAAAACAGCTAATTATGTCGAAAATGTTTTATCTTTTTTTAAACCAATCATAATAACAAATGAAAAAAATAAAAAAGCCAAAAAATAATATTGACAAAAAAAATTTTCGCTTTATAATATTAAGCCAAGTTCGAAGGGGGGACCATGCAAAAAAAAGAATTTAAAAAGCATTTGCTCATAGCAACATTCCTAGTAGCGTTTTTAATTATTTCATTATTTGTGTCGCATACGACACATTATCAAAAATCAATTATTGTATATGACGATACAAAAATTACCACTAGCAGTGAACCAAAAGCTGAGAAAATATATGCTAAAAAAATAATAAAAGAACTTAGAGAACATTATGGTAATGATGACGTCGTAGGTAAATTAACTATTAAAGATACTGGCATTGATACACCGATTATGCAATCTAGTAACAACGACTATTATTTAAATCATAATGAATACGGATCATACCAAGCCGAAGGTAGTATATATGAAGATTACCGTACAAGCTTAGATGGTAAGAAGGTTTTAATATTTGGCCATAGTTCACCAAATTGGCGTGTCCCATTTAATGAACTAGAAAAATATTATGATAAATCATTTTATGATACTCACAAATATATTACGGTAACATCCGAAGAAGATGTCTACCAATATGAAATATTTTCTGTATATATCGAAACATCAGACTTTAGTTATATGAATCTAAATATTGATGACGATACATACAACAAATATTTGCAAAAATATAAGGATAATTCACTATACGATACTGGAGTAAAAATCGCCGTAAATGATGAAATAATAATTTTGCAAACATGCAGTAATCACAGCAAGTATAGTAGTTATAAAAAGAAATACCTATTAGTAATAGGCAAGAAAATAAATAAGGAGGAAAAAAATGAAAAAGGTACTAACTAAAATTAAAAGCATACCAAAAAACTTAATCGCTACATTCGCCGTAGTAGCAGCTGTTTTTGGTATCGCTGGATATGCAATTGTTAATGCCGGTGAAGAACCAGTACATCATAAGACAATATCAGATAATCATGATGGTACACACAAAATATCACTCGATATTACTGGTAGAGCCGATATAACTAGCACATCAGCCAAAGCTAATATATTATTAGTTTATGACACATCAGGCAGTATGCTTGGTCACTTTGAAGATAATACTGGTTCATATGGGCATACTGGAAATTATATTAACCAAAACTGGTATCAGTTATATAAAGTAACTGGTAGAGACTGGTGGGGAAATAATACATATGCCGCAATAACAGACGATGAAGAATATACTGGTACCGTATATTACAATCGTGGATATGGTTATGAAAGATATAACGGAACTAGATATACATCTTATAATCGTGCAGCATTAACTGAAAAAGCTGTAAACACATTTGTTGGAGGGCTATTAAGCAAAAATACTGAAGAAGAGCCCGACAACGTTGAAATTGCTTTAGTCACTTTTAGTACTTCAGCTGAAACCAAAAAATTTAGTAATAAAACATGGGTTAAAGACAATACAATTAAAAATTGGTTTAATTCAGATGGAGTAAGCTATAGAAGTAATACATATGGTGGCTATACTAACTGGGAGGATGCTCTAGATACAGCTAAAACTGTTTTAGCTGCTGCTGATAGTGATCCAACTTATGTTATATTCATAACTGATGGGGCACCAACAGCTAATAAAGCTGGAACAGGTAATAGCGGATCATATAATGTTAGCTATTATAGAGATGCTCGTGATGAAGCTTTAGCAATTCAAAATTATAATACCGATGACGAAAATACTGAAGAAGGAGCAAGCAATACAGAATTATATGCTATTTATGCTTTTGGTAATGAAGCTGATAATTTGGATGATCTAATTTATTATGCTCATAATGGTAGTGAAAGAGATAATGTAACAAGTGAAACAGATGAAACCGAATACTATTACAAGGCTGACGATAATGCCAAATTACAAGCTGCTATTGATGATATTTTTGCCGCAATCATTGATGCACTTGGTATCACAAATGCCGCAATCACTGATGGAACAACAAGTAAAGTTACCGCTTCATCAGGCAACATTGACTACAAATTATTAAGCATTGATGAAGAATCATATGAATATTGGATGACATTTCCAATAACAGGTACAAGTAACGAATACAAAATTACCAGAAGCAATTTAGTAACTGGTGAATCATATGAAATGACTATTAAGAATCCAACTAACTGCAATGGTAATATTTGTACTTACGAATGCACATGGGAAGGTCACGAAACACCAGTTGCCGTTACTGGTATTATCGACACTTACCAGGGTACATTTAAATATAAATGGACTGAGAAAAACGATTTTTATAAGTTTGATGCTCCAGAAGCAAAATTTATTGATGGTGCAGTAAAATGGGATTTATCACCAGTTGGCACATTACTAAATGGAGTAACCTATACTGTAACATTTGATGTATGGCCTAGCCAATACACTCTTGATACTATCGCAGATATTAAAAATGGTTTAAAAAATTATTCAGAATTAGATTCAAATGTAAAACAATACTTAAAGTGTGATGCTGCTAAGAATTGTAAACTATATACAAATACTGCAGCAACGATATCATATGATGATACTAGTGATGGAACAAGTGGCAATGTTTTATATACAGATAGATTAGAGCCAGTTCCAACTAAAGCTTCAGAAATGACTATTGAAAAATTATGGAATAATGCCATGGGAGATAAGTATGGTGCTAACGAATACGCTGAAAGTGGTGTAACATTTAACGTTATCAAAGGTAACGATACAACAAATCCTTATGACACAAAAACATTAAAGCCAAACGCTCAAGGAGAATGGAAAAATATCGTCTATATTTCTGCTGGTGTAATTCAAAACAAAGGCAACAAAGCTTACATTCGTGAAACAGGTCACGATTATACATTTGCCGAAATTCCAAGTGAACTTGATTATCACTGGGATCTTGAAGTAGAAACAGTAAGACCAATGATTATTGATGGAAACTTAACTACTTTAGTAAAAGTTGAAGAAAACGCCCCAACTATCGGAGACTCTAATAAGTTAGTTGACGCCGCAACTGGCTTAACATATTATAAAATTACTGAAAAGATTAATGGTAAGGATGTTACAAGCGTATATTATGTAAGAGAACAAAGCTCTGCTGTCATGAAAGCAACTAACGTTCGTCGTAGTAACTTAAATATTACTAAAGAGGTCTTAGGAGAAAATTCTGAAGACGCTGAATTTACATTTGACTTAAAAGTAGAAGATTATAATGGTGAAAATCTATGGTTTTCAATTTGGAGTCCTGAAGAAGGTACTATTACTGATGATAAATATGTAACTATTACTGATGAAGCAAATAATTTAGTTGAAAAAGAATTAGATGATGAAACTAATGAATTTAATGGTTTCTATTCAGTAAAAAGTGAAACTCCATTAACTGTAACATTAAAAGCAGGATGGAATTTAAGATTCACTAACTTACCAATTGGTTCAGAATATACTTTTGAAGAAAAAACAATGCCAAATAATTATATATATGATGATTCTGAAGGCACATCAGCTGTTATCCGAGTAAGTATATTACCAGTTGGTGCTGTAAGTAATGGAAATGGTACTTACACGTACACAAATAATGGAAAAACAACTATTTATACCGAAGTAAAAGATAGCAGTAATGAAGTAATTGGTTATACATATAACGCTGAAGTAACCAAAAATAATAAAAAAGTAACCGGTGAAATATATACTGGTAATACATCATACATTGTTAAATATACTAACGTATCTGAATTAACTAATTTAACAGTTAATAAGATTTGGGAAGATAATAATAATAATGATGGCAAAAGACCAAATATTAATCTACATTTATTTGCTGATGGTTCAGAATTAACTGAAAAAGCAGTTACATTAACAAGTGATAACGCCGTAGTAAATATTGTTGATGATAAAGAAGTCGTAGATGAAAATACTTGGACTTATACCTTTACCGATTTACCAAAATATAAAGATGGTAAAGAAATAAAATATACTGTAACTGAAGATGCAGTTGCTGAATATAATAAAAAAGACAATTATCCATTATATAATGATAAAGTATCTTTTGATATCCTATCTAAAAATGCTAATGAAAATGAAACAATCGCCGTAACATTATTAGCTAATGGAGAAGAAACAGAAAATACCGTAACATTAAATAAGGAAAACAATTTTAAAGCAACAATCGAAGAATTAGATTACTTAGACAATAATGGAAATATGATTACATATACAACTAAAGTAACCAACGGAAGTACTGCTACCGTAAGATTATATTCAAAAGATAAAACTATTGAAATTACTAATGAACACGAAGATGAAACAATTGAGTTATCAGGAACAAAGACATGGGTTGACAATGGAAATACAACTATTAAGCCAACATCAATTTATATAACTTTAACTGGAACAGTTACAGGTGTTGAAAAGCCAATTTACCAAAGTAAGATTGAAGTAACAAACGATGCATGGACATTTAGTAACTTACCTAAATATCATGAAGGTAAAGAAATCACTTATACTTTAACTGAAGACAAAGTACCAGGTTACAGAAGTGAAGTTAATGGTTATAATGTAACTAACACTCTTGAAGAAGTAAGTGTACCAGTAACTAAGACATGGGCAGATGGCTCTAACCAAGACGGAAAGAGACCAGTTAAGATTACTGTTAGATTATTAGCTAATGGTAAAGCCGTTGATGGCAAAGTAGTTGAATTAAGTTCTGCAAATGCCACTGACGTAAATACATGGACATATACATTCGAACACTTAAATGCTAAGGATGCAAAAGGTGAACCAATCACTTACACTGTATCCGAAGACGATGTTAAGAATACAGATAATGTAGCTTATGCAAAAGATGTATCATGCGAAAAGAATGTATGTACTATAACTAATACATTAGATCCTGAAACAATTGAGTTATCAGGAACAAAGACATGGGTTGACAATGGAAATACAACT
>CAMOMI010000026.1 GCA_946619755.1 uncultured Clostridia bacterium | reverse complement strand
GAAAATTACACCAAATATTAAATAATACTTATATTTATTTATAAATTCCATAATAGCCTCCTCATAAAATATTACATAATAAATAATATTTTTTCATCAAATATCATTTTTTCTTTTTATTTTCATTGGTATCAGTATAAGTCCAAAGCCTTTTAGGAATTATTATTACTGTTATAATAGCATTACCTTCTTCTTGATTAATCTGATCATCATTGACAAATGATTATAACCTGTATAACTCCTTAAATCTAATAATGCCTCACCATCCAATTCATTATCATGTTTTCCAAATAAGTCGTTAATTTGTTCAAGACTTTTTAACTCCATAAAAGATTTTTTATCCATTTTTTAATAAACTCAAAAATATTCATCTTAGTATCTTCATCTAAAAGCATAAATAAAGATTCAACCACACTTGCTCTACCTTTTTCCATCATATAACCTATTAAAAATTAAACTCTAACAAGATTGCTACAAATCTTATTATCATCACAATCTCTCCAAAAAATATAAACTTATCGCATAAAAGCACCATATTGAGAAATTTATTTATAAAAATAATATTTTCTTTTTTTATACTCTTTACTTTTTTTATATTATCATTTACCCAAGCAACAGCAGTTGTTTTAATACCCATTAACACATAATTAATAAGAAGAAATGTTGCTAATAACATAATTCCAATCCTAGCATCAGTAATTTGAAAAGTAACACTATTAATTAAAAGAGCAATTATTGGTAAAATGTATAATATTTTTAAATTACTAATAACACTTCTAACCATTTTAATAAATTTATTCTTATTGTTATCGACAACTGATATTCCCGACTCTATTAATGGAATAGCTATATCACTAGTACATTTACCATAATAACAAAAACTAGAAATTTTTATTACTTTCCTTTTAATATTATATACTGTAAACAAACTTTTTGTTTCAATTATATTAATGCTATCATATTCATGTAAAATATCTTTAGTTATATTGAAGCCATCACTATCTGTAATCTTTTTATTTTTGTTAATTAATATTAATAAAAGATACCCAATAAAACCAAATACAATTAAACCATTAGATATATACATTAACATATCAATCATACTACCACCACTTTAATTATACTACAATAAATAAAAAAATGATAAGTCTTTTGACTTATCATTTTTTATTCATTGGTACCTGTTGAGTAATGCAATGAATATTTCCACCGCCAAGTAAGATTTCTCTTGCATATATTGGCTCGATTACTCTATCAGGATATAATTCTTGTAATAACTTAATTGCTTTTTCATCATTAGGATCATTGAATACAGGTAGTGCAACGAATCCATTACCAGTATAGTAATTTACGTAAGAAGCAGCTAATCTGTCGCCTTCTTGTCTAGGCAATGTACCATCAACAGCATCAACACCTTCGCTTTCTTCTTTCGTAATTAAAATTGGTTTTGGTACATATAATTTATGTACTTTTATCTTTCTACCTTTAGCATCAGTTTCACTTTCTAAGTATTCTAATGCTTTTTTACTAATTTCATATTGAGGATCACTTTCATCATCTGTCCAAGCAAGAACTACCTCACCTGGTTTAACAAAATTACAAATATTATCAATATGACAATTCGTTTCATCGTTATATATACCTTCTGGTATCCATAAAACTTTTGTACATCCTAAATAGTCACATAAAGTTTTTTCAATTTCTTCTTTTGTCATATTAGGAACGTTTCTACCAGAAGATTCACGAAGTAAAGTTTCTTCACATGTCATAACCATTCCTTCACCATCAACATGAATTGATCCGCCTTCAAGAATAAAATCTCCTAAACGATAACTATCGCAACCTTCAAGTTCTGCCATTTTTGTAGCTATAGCATCATCCTTATCCCAAGGAAAATATAATCCTGAAACAAGTCCACCCCATGCATTGAAATACCAATCAACAGCTCTTAATCCGCCATTATCATTAACTAAAAAAGTTGCTCCACAATCTCTCATCCAAGAGTCATTATTTGACATTTCAACAACTCTAACTTTTGGATCTAGCATATTTCTAGCATTAGCGTATTGTTCATATGACACTACCATTGTAATTGGTTCATACTTAGCAATTGTATTAGCAACTTTGGCAAATACTTTTTGAGCAGGCTTGGCTCCTAAGCGCCAATTATCAGGTCTTTCAGGCCATATCATATAAGTACCTTTATGTTTTTCAAATTCACCAGGTATTCTATAACCATCTGTAATAAGTATGAACCATAAAAATGAACATTTTTTCTTTGACGGCTATAGTTTAAAAGAAAGAACTCTAGCTAGCATAGATAATATGAAATTACTTATAAATAAAATAAACGAAAAATATTTTGATAATCGTGGTACCATTAAAATAATTCCTTATTTTAATGGGAAAGTTAAAATTGATGGCGGTGTAAGTGGTATTATAATTGGTCAAAACTCCCACTTTACATGTCATACATTTTGTTATAAAGAAACTTTATTCATCGATTATTTTGGTTTAAAAAATAATCACAACAAAATTAAAACTGACATCTTAAAAATATATCCCACTGATGATTATGATTTATGTGTAAATAATAAAGATTTAAAAGGAAACTTTGGTAAACACATCATCATATCATCAACTAATTCATATACATATAATGAAGCAATTGATTTAATAAAAAAAATTTTGATAGATATTGATATGACCCCAATTTGTGATACAATTTCTATCAAAAATAGCGACACTTGCTTTGATCTTATACAGCCAATTGCTGAATCACATATTTCTATTCATCAAACTAATGATAGTACAGTAATCGACGCTTTTTCATGTAAATACTTTGATGAACAAAAACTTCTAGCAATTTTAAATTCTCACGAATATCTTGAAGTAAATCGTGGTATAAAATATAAATAACAAAAAAGACGAAACATTCGTCTTTTTATCTTCTAATAAATATTGCTTCATTTTTTTTGCTAAATTTATCAAAAATATTAAAATTAAATAACAAAATCGATAAATTAGATAAAATAATTATTCCATCAGTTACCGCTCCAGAATATGATCTAGCATATAAATCATATATTAACCAAAGTGTATAAGTAATAATCGCGCCAAAGACTACTATCTTTCTTTTTTGTGTTAAAAAATATCCATCGATTAAACTAGCCAAATACGGAAACAAATCAATAATTTTTGTAAAAGTTATAATGCTACATATTATATATACAACAACGCTTCCAATAAAAATATAATTATCTTTATCAGTCTTATAATATGTTGAATCTCTTATAACTTCTAAAATACATATAAGAAGTCCACTATATGCCTCTAATAAGTAATAGTGAAGACAAAATAGTATTGTTGATATTATCTGAAATACCAATATTTTATCCGTATCTTTACGATAATAGCTTAATATTAATAATATCCAAGCTAAAAAGCCAATAATCTGAATTCCAATAAATTTAATATCCATACATCACCTACTTAATCATCGCCCAAACTTTATCATAAACTGTCATTAATGGAAACAACGCATAATTTTGAAATATCGTATTGACAGCTCTTTTTGTTGGATCTAAATGTGTTACGTCAACTCCATCAATATAAACCTTTCCACTACTAGGTGAATCCAATCCAGATATTGAACGAAGTATCGTTGTTTTACCACATCCAGATGAGCCTAAAAGTGTTAGAAATTCATTTTCATAAACGTCTAAATCGACATTTTTAATTACTTCTTTATTTCCATAATATTTACAAAAGTTTTCTAATTTTACAACAATCTTTTTCATCGAACGCCTCACTACACTATCATTATATCATTGCTAATAAAAAAAAGAAAGCAATTAAATGCTTTCTTTTCATACACTATTCAATAATTTCAGATACTGAACCAGCACCAACAGTTCTTCCACCTTCACGGATAGAGAACTTAGTTCCGTTTTCAACAGCGATTGGAGCTATTAATTCAACTGTCATAGTTACATTATCTCCAGGCATAACCATTTCAGTTCCTTCTGGTAATGTAATTACACCAGTAACATCAGTAGTTCTGAAGTAGAATTGAGGTCTGTAGTTTGTAAAGAATGGAGTATGTCTTCCACCTTCTTCTTTGCTTAGTACATAAACTTGAGCTTTGAATTTCTTATGTGGATGAACACTTCCTGGTTTAGCAAGAACTTGTCCTCTTTCAACTTCTTCACGAGAAATACCACGTAATAGTACACCAGCATTATCTCCTGCTTCAGCATAGTCAAGTTGTTTTCTAAACATTTCAATACCAGTAACAACTGTCTTCTTAGTATCTTTTAAACCAACAATTTCAACTTCATCATTAAGTTTTAATTGTCCTCTTTCAACACGGCCAGTAACAACTGTTCCACGACCAGTAATTGTAAATACGTCTTCGATTGACATTAAGAATGGTTTGTCATTGTCTCTCTCTGGAGTTGGAATCCATGTATCAACAGCATCCATTAATTCATCAATCTTAGCACCCCATTCAGCATCTCCTTCAAGAGCTTTAAGAGCAGAACCTCTGATAATTGGAGTATTATCTCCATCATATCCATATTCAGTTAATAATTCACGAATTTCCATTTCAACAAGGTCTAATAATTCAGCATCATCAACCATATCACATTTATTCATGAATACAACCATTCTAGGAACACCAACTTGTCTAGCAAGTAAGATATGTTCTCTTGTTTGAGCCATAGGTCCATCAGTTGCAGCTATAACTAAGATAGCTCCATCCATTTGAGCAGCACCAGTAATCATGTTCTTTACATAGTCAGCATGTCCTGGGCAGTCAACATGAGCATAGTGTCTCTTTTCAGTACTGTACTCAATATGAGCAGTATTAATTGTAATTCCTCTTTCTCTTTCTTCTGGTGCTTTATCGATATTAGCGAAATCAACTTTTTCATTTCCGTTTTTTCCAGCTAAATGTGCAGATATAGCAGCTGTTAATGTAGTTTTACCATGGTCAACGTGGCCAATTGTACCAATGTTAACATGTGGTTTGCTACGATCAAATTTTGCTTTTGCCATTTTAATTTTCCTCTCTTTCTTTCACTTATATATTTATTTTAGCAAATTTTAAATATTTTTCAAGTGTTATTATTAATTTCCACCATTTTTCTTAATAATTTCTTCAGCTATTGATTTTGGAACTTCTTCATAGTGATCTAATACCATTGTAAATGTTCCTCTACCTTGTGTATTAGAACGAAGACTAGTTGCATAACCAAACATTTCAGCAAGTGGAACCATTGCAGTAAATGCAATAGCATTACCTCTAGATTCTTGACCAAGTGGTTTTCCACGTCTTGAAGTAATATCTCCAATAACGCCACCAGTATATTCATCAGGAGCCACAACTACTACTTTCATAATTGGTTCAAGTAATACTGGTTTACATTTGTTTTTAGCTTCTTTTAAAGCAAGTGAAGCTGCAATTTTAAATGCCATTTCAGATGAGTCAACATCATGATATGATCCATCAAATAATGTTGCTTTAACATCAACCATTGGGTATCCTGCTAAAACACCAGTTTGCATAGCTTCTTGTAATCCTTTATCAACAACGCTAATGTATTCACGAGGAACTACACCACCAACGATATTATCAACAAATTCATAACCTTTTTCTGGATTTGGTTCAAATCTAACCCAAACGTGACCATATTGTCCACGTCCACCAGATTGTTTAATATGTTTACCTTCACATTCAGCAGTTTGTGTAATTGTTTCACGATAAGCAACTTGTGGAGCACCAACTGTAGCTTCAACACCAAATTCTCTTCTCATTCTATCAATCAAAACATCTAGGTGAAGTTCACCCATACCAGAAATAACTGTTTGACCAGTTTCGTGATCTGTCTTCATTTTAAATGTTGGATCTTCTTCAGCAAGTTTTGCTAAAGCAATGCCCATCTTATCTTGATCAGCTTTTGATTTAGGTTCAACTGCTTGTGAAATAACAGGTTCTGGGAATTCCATACCCTTAAGAATAGCAATTTTCTTTTCATCACATAATGTATCAGCTGTTGTTGTATTTTTAAGACCTACAGCTGCTGCAATATCACCTGCATAAACTTCATCAATCTCTTCACGATGATTTGCATGCATTAATAGAATACGTCCAATTCTCTCTTTTTCACCTTTAGTTGAGTTCATAACATAACTTCCTGATTTAAGTGTACCAGCATATACACGGAAAAATGTTAATTTACCAACAAATGGATCAGTCATTACCTTAAATGCTAAAGCAGTAAATGGTTCTGAATCAGATGGATGACGAAGTATTTCGTTTCCTTTTTCATCTGTACATTCGATAGCTTCAACATCAACTGGACTTGGTAAATAATCAATAACGGCATCAAGTAATGGTTTAACACCCATATTTCCTAATGCAGTTCCACACATAAATGGGAAGAAATCTGCTTTTAATGTACCAGTTCTAATTGCTCTTTTCAACATTTCAACTGATACTTCTCCACCATCTAAGTATGTCATCATTAACTCTTCATCATAATCAGCTACAGCTTCAATTAATATATTTCTATATTCTTCTGCTTGGGCTTTTAATTCCTCTGGAATTGCAATTTCTTTTGCGTTTTCGTCCTGTCCTCCATCAAATTCTAGAGCAGTCATTGTAACTAAGTTAATAACTCCTCTAAATTCATTTTCAGCCCCTATAGGAAGTTCAATGGCTGCAGATTTTGCGCCAAGTCTGTCCTTAACACTATTTAAACTCATAAAGAAATCTGCACCCATCTTATCCATCTTGTTAGAGAATATTATTCTAGGTACTTTATATTCATTTGCTTGTCTCCATACCGTCTCACTTTGAGGTTCAACACCAGCCTGAGAGTCAAGTAGTAACACTGCACCATCTAGTACTCTTAAACTTCTTTGAACTTCGATTGTAAAGTCTACGTGTCCTGGAGTATCTATTATATTGAATCTATGGCCTTTCCAATATGCAGTTGTAGCAGCACTAGTAATTGTAATACCACGTTCTTGTTCTTGTTCCATCCAGTCCATTTGAGATTCACCATCAT
>CAMOMI010000025.1 GCA_946619755.1 uncultured Clostridia bacterium | reverse complement strand
TAAATAAAAATCCAGCAGAACTTGTAACTTTCTTATATGAATTCACAAACTTAACAGAAGAACAATATTATTATCTGATGGGAACAGCAAGTAATGTAACACATGATGATGATCACACTATAACAGCTGTTGACTCACATGGATTAGATTTAAAATACATTTTATCCCTAAATCTCCCTAAAGCAACAAGATCAACCACATCACAAGCAACAAGTAAACTATCAGATAATGATATGAAACAAATTGGTGTAGAAGCTGCCAAAAAAGCTATAGATATTTACAAAAAAGAATTAGGAATTGACATATTAAAAGACGACACCGACTTTGCTGCATTTACATCAGCAGGATATGTGTACTTAGACAATAAAGAAACAGTATTAGTCCGTGATGGATTATATGAAACACTTGGTGCAAGTTTATACAGTAAAACCATGCTCCAATATCATCAAGCATTATGGAAACCACTATGGTTTGCATTCATTATGCGTAACCCTGGATCTGACGATGTCTACGCAGCATATCTAAGATACAACAATGACGGTACTTTCTTTGTAGGAAACTTAAATGGTTCTGAAGTAGTAAATATAGGAATCGACACATTAAACGATTCACAAAAATTAGCCGAAATACAAAAAACATTCATGCCAGATGGAAACTGGTTCAGTATACAAACAATTGCAAATGCTTGGAAAGCAGATCCTGACTTCGATCAAATCATGTCTTTCTTATACCACAACCACGTATGTCCTGGAGTACAACCAGGATTCTTTATTACAGATCATATACAAAAAAATTATCCATTAGGAGAAAATGAATCATACACATACATCGCATCAAGTACATACTGTAAAGATGATAGTTTAACCTACATCCTTGGAATATCACCGGGTATGGGATCTTTCATAGTACAGAAATTACCGAATGAAGATGTAGATTCAGAATATGTTCCTGGCGCAACTGATGAAGGAGCATTAATCGTATGGGATAATGAACAAAAAGTTGGTCGTGTGGTAATTGTGAGTTTCAAATGGCCTGTAGTAGATACAAGTATGTATTCAACTTCAGAAGCTAAACGTGCAACTCAAATACAAGCATTTATCGACATGTATAAAGGAAATCCTAACGATAAAATAGTTGAAGATCTTGTAGTTGAAACAAATGAGGAAAGATGGATTAACCAGGAACAATATGATGCATTAGTATCCGGTTCTGGAGAATTAAACACCATGAGTTATATTAAAAGCTTACCTAAAGTTACTAAAGAAGATGCTATAAAATCTAATGGTAATTCATCTGACAACACAAATACTAACAGTAATTCACAATCCAGCAGCCATAACAATGGACAAGCATACCAAAACACTAACACAAACACTAACACACATACAACACCATCACAATCTTCAAGTAATACTCGTCATACTTCTTCAAGTAGCAGATCCTCATATACTCAAAGATCCAACAGCGTAGCTGCATTAGCAGCAGGTACTTCACAAGAAGCATTAGAAGAAGTTGGAACAGTTGCTGAAGAAGAAAATACTGAAGAAAATACTGAAGAACAAGATACTCAAGAAGAATCAACACCAAGTAGTGGTAAAGCATATGAACTTACAACCGATTCAGAATCAAGTCCTGATTATACTAATGTAGGATTAGCAGTAGTGGCATTAGGTTTAATTGGAGTTGTAGCTGGTTATGGTTATATGAGAAGTAAAAAAGAATAATTTAATTCTTTTTTCCACTACTCTTTTTGGGTGATAAATATGAAAATCAAAAAAATATTTCTTTTTTCAATAATTTTTATTATTTTAACATTTAGTATTATAGGCTTATCATTTGCTCATCCAGGACATGGAAGTGAATATCCTGAGGAAGTTTCGTCTAGTTCAAGTTCTCATACTTCATCTCAGTCAGCACAATCTTCAAAAACTTCAGCAAAAGCTTCAACACAAAAATCTTCAAGCAATAATTACCATAGTAGTTCAAGTCAATCTTCAAGTTCTAAATCACAAAGTTCAAGTTCTAAATCACAATCCTCAAATTCAATAAACACTAATTCTAATCAGAAATCAACACAGAATACAAGTGGGCCTGAAGAAGTTACTGAATTAAATGAATCTAATGAGACATATGATGTGGAAGAAGTACTTTCTTCAGATAATAATAATGATAAGGATAACGAAAGCTTTTTTAATGTTACAAATATTTTATTGTTGTTTGGAGCTTTCATAATTGGATTTATAAGTATGGTGTTAATTTTTAAATATAAATAATTAATTTAATGTAATCGTGGTGAACTAAATGCATTTACCAGATGGTATAATACCAATAGAACAGGCATTAATATATTATCTATTGTCATTCATAATTTTGGCTTTATACTATTATAAGTTTTCTAAGAGTGAAGAAAAAGAAAAACAGATAATAAACATTGCCGTATTTTCTGCAATAGTATTATTACTTTCATCATTATCCATACCCTCTCCATTAGGTATTCCTATTCATTTCTTTGTAATACCACTAGTAGTAATATTGTTGGGTGTAGTATCCGGAACTATCTGTTCATTTATTAGTTTACTTGGCCAAGCAATACTACTGGATATGGGTGGAATAACTGCTTTTGGAGCCAATTTCTTAGTAATGGGTTTTATGATTTCAATTGTTACAATTGTTTTTTATAACATATTTTTAAATATTGATGAGAAGATTGCTATATTCCTATCCACTATTATGGGTATTATAAGTGCAACATTTTTACAGGCCATAATGTTGGTTTTCTCCGGTTCCATAACATTTAATGCAGTAATCTCTACATTAATTCCATATTATATGTTTATTTCGATTATAGAAGCAATATTAAATGTTATTATAATTTATACATTAAAAAATGTTAAACCAGAAGTTTTAAACTTAAAAAAGTTATAATGGGGTGATATTTAATGAATAATAGAATAAAATGGATAACAATACTTTTAATAATATCTTTATTATCCGTATCTGCAGTAAATGCTCATGGAGTGGATGTAACTGCGGATAAAATGATAATTGCTTCAGATTCAGATGGTCAAGCCGTTAAAGATCTTGCAGATAAAAATAATATAAATATAAGTGTTTATAAATTCACTTCAAACGATGAAGTAAAACATCAGTTAGAACACATGTTAAACAATTCTAACAAGTACATTATAGTGGTAGATTATCAGGATGTAGCACATGAGTTCTTAAATAATCATCCAGAAGTAAAAGACAGATTAATAATATTGGATGATGTAAATGATCAATCTTTATTAAATGAAATGAATAAAGTACAAGGCCAAACATCAGAAAATACTGGCTCAAATTTCATATTACCATTAATCATAGGAATAGTTATAGGACTAATTATAGGAGTAGGATGTGGAATACTAATAATGAAGAAAAAAACATAAAAACATTTTAAAGTGATAGTTTATGGATTATTCAGTAATTTTACAAATTATTACAATACTATCCGTATTGGTATATGGGGTGAATATTGGATTATCGATAGGTCTAGCTAATTTATCAAAAAAGGTTATCACATTAATATGTATACTCTATGGTGGAAGTGTATTCCTATTAGGTTCAATGGTAACTAGATATGCAGATATACTAATAGAATTTATGAATACAAATAATATGTTCACAAATCTGCTATTAGGTACCATATTAATTATTGCAGGTATATTAACTATAAGAGAATGGCGAAAACATGATAATAATACTGTCATATCCATATTATTATCAACAATAGTACCTTACGCATGTTTCATAATATCATTAATGTTTTTAAACGCATCATTAACAAGCAGTATAGATTTAAATTCTTTAAGGATTAAATTATACTTTGCAATATTTCTTATAACCATTATTCTAATCACATACTATATATCTAAACATTCAAAAATTAATAAAAAACCTTACCAGATAGTGCTTGGAAATTACATGATAACATTGGGGGCATATTACATTGTTTCAACGCTAATTTCACCAAATATGATGACTATGAGAAATGAAAAATTAGCAGCAATAACCATAGATTCACCATTAAACATGTTAATAATCATGATATTATTTATAATAATAGTATTTATTGGAATCTACTTAAATAAAGAGGATAACTTATTAAAATAGAAGGAGTGAGAATATATGAGTATAAATGTCCCAGGGGGAGAAGTTCTGACTGGAACATTAGATTTAATATCACAAAGTTTAACAATACCTGTATTATTAATATTACTATTAATATTCATATTAGCCATGTTAACTATAGGGGCAGTAATAGCCGAATATAGTTCACGAAAAGATATTTCAGTAGAAAAAATAAAAGAACTTATCTATCAAATTCACGAGGCAAAAACGCCAAATGAAATCAAAGACATAATCAAAAAATCTAACCTACCAAAAGAAGAAAAAAAAATATTATTGGATATAGCTGATTCAGAATCATTAAACAATAATTCAAGAGAAATTTTAGCAAGAAAACTCGTTGAAAATGAAGAAGAAAAAATAGATAAAAAACTACGAAGAACAGATATTATTACTCGTATTGGACCAACATTAGGATTGATGGGAACATTAATACCGTTGGGACCAGGTTTGGCAGCATTGGGTTCGGGAGACATCAATACACTTGCAAGTTCACTTACAGTAGCATTCAACACAACAATCGTAGGTATTGGAAGTGGAGCATTAGCTTATGTTCTTGGAAAAATAAGGGGAACATGGTACGATAAACATTTGTCCGATTTAGATGCATTGTCTGATGCAATATTAGATAATATGAATCATAAACATGACAATACAACATTAGAATATAGTGATAAATATGGTTAGAAAAAAAGCTAGAAGGCGTTCGAAAAGAGTTGATGAAGATCCTATGGCAGGAACTGCAAACTTGGTTGATGCAATGTTGGTGTTAGCAGTAGGATTTTTGATATTTGTGGTAATGAGTTGGAATATGCAAAGCATCATTTTTTCGGATATGTCGCAGGAAGAAAAAGATAACATAATGGAATCTATGTCTGAACTTAAAGAAGTCAATCAAGGACAGGAAATAGAGGAATTACCAGATGTATCACATAGCAGTGGAGAAGGATATTCAGAAATGGGTAAAGTATACAAAGATTCACGTACAGGAAAACTGATTATGATCGAAGAATAACTATTTTATTCACCCTTTTATTATTTTACTCATTTCCAAAAATTAAACTCCCCTTTAAAACTTATTTTTATAATATAATATAAATAACAAGAATACTATTTATTCATCATTTCTTAAAATCATCAATTTTCTTATTTTATTTAATAATTTAGTATATTATATCTTTTAGAATCATATTACAGAAATATTTAAAGATTTTTTTAATCAAATTTAAAATTTAGAAAAAGATGTCATCCTTGTTTTAGTAAAGTTGTTTTTCAACAAATATAATAATTAAAAAAAAATAATTATTTATTATCTTATAATAAATACCCTATTAAAATGAATTTCAATTAAGGTGAAATATATATGATTTCTAAAGAAAACGTTTATGCTGCTATATTAGGTGGGATTGTAGCAGATGCACTTGGAGTACCCTATGAATTCAAAAGCCGTGAAGATATGCAGAAAGATCCTGCAACAAAAATGACGAATGGCGGAGTACATAACCAACCAACGGGAACATGGTCTGATGATTCATCAATGACACTGGCAACCATGGACAGCCTTATAAACGGAGTAAACTATGAGGACATGATAAGTAAATTCTGTGCATGGATTTTTGAAGCTGAATACACTCCACACGATGATGTATTTGACTATGGAAAGACAACTTATAGAGCATTAAGAAATTTCAGAGAAGAATCTATGGATCCGTTAGATTGCGGTTTAACTGGTGAAAGAGATAATGGAAATGGATCCTTGATGAGAATAATGCCTGCTATACTATACGCATATGCTAATGAATTCATTCCGGAAGAAAAAAGTGAATTTATCAACAATGTGTCTTCATTAACTCATGCACATCCGATAAGTCAGGCATCATGTAACATTTACAGATTTGTTGTAGAGCAAATACTGGAAAATCCCGGAGAGGATTTTAAAATAATCATAACAAATGCAATAGACAAGTCAAGAGAATTCTATGAAAACGAGGACTTTGAATGTTTCTACAATATCTATAATGACTTGTTCCATATGAGTGAAAATGAACTTTCTTCAAGGGGTTATGTTGTATATGCCCTGGAAATAGCATTGTATAGCTGTTATCATACTGACTCTTATAAGGATGCCGTTCTTAAGGCAGTAAATTATGGAGATGATACAGATACTAACGGCATTATAACCGGAGGACTGGCAGCACTTTACTATGGTTTTAACTCCATACCTGAAGAATGGCTGGAACAAATCGTTAAACTTGATTATATTGAAGGATTATGCGATGAATTTTATGATTCATTATAATTCTTACTATTTTTTTTAATTATAAGTATTTCATTTTTTTGTATCATGATATAGTTGTGACTTTTAATCAAATCAAACATCTTTAAAGATGACTTTATTAACAAGACCCTGCTTATCTACATTGATAACATTCTTATCTATAATGCTACCACATCAGATGATAATTCAAAAATCCTTTTCAAAGTTCTTGAACAATATGAAGGAAAACACTTATTAAAAGTTGTGGAAGGTAATGAAAGTTATGAAAAAGAGGTTAATCTCATTTAACCTCCTCATCTTTCTTTTTTTCTATTTTTAATATTATTCAATTTAAATGATATATTCAATGTATATTCAAAATAAAAGTTACATCCCGTAAAAGATTAAAATTATATATAATGAAAAATACATTATATCATATTATGTAATGAAATCTTAATTATATAATTATAAATTCATTATGTAAAAATACATAATGCAAATTACATTACATGAGGGTAAAATATGGATGAAATTGCAAGCATTACAGATACAAATTTAACCGAAACACAATTTTACAATAGAATAAATGAAATTAACATGTTATCAAATTTATTAAAAGGCACTGAATTTAATTCTTCACCAACCATACTATTAACAGGAATTAGGGGAGTAGGAAAAACAGCACTCATCAAAAAGATTAAAAA
>CAMOMI010000024.1 GCA_946619755.1 uncultured Clostridia bacterium | reverse complement strand
CATTTAATATTAGCAACTCAAAAACCAAATGGTGTTGTCGATGATCAAATATGGAGCAATACAAAGTTTAGAGTATGCCTAAAAGTAGGTGATAAAGCTGACAGTATGGATATGTTAAAACGTCCTGATGCCGCAATGTTAAAAGAAACTGGTAGATTTTACTTACAAGTTGGCTATAATGAATTATTTGAACTTGGACAATCAGCTTGGGCAGGAGCACCATATTATCCACAAGATAGATATATGCCAGAAAAAGATAACAGTATTGTTGTAATTGACAAAAATGCTAGACCAATAAAAGAAACTAAAATTGATAAAAATCGTATTTTATATGGTAATGCACCAAAACAATTAGATGCTATAACTAGATATCTAAGCGATACTGCCAAAAGTGAGAACATTCAAGCAAAACCAATTTGGTTAGAACCACTAAATGAAAATATTTTACTAAGTGACATTGAAAATAGATATGGTATTCTATATAATAAATTTGATATCAGTCCAGTTGTTGGTGAATATGATGATCCTGTTAATCAACGTCAAAATTATTTCCGCGTTCCAATTTCAGAAACTGGTAATTTATTATTATATGGTTCACAAGGCAGTGGCAAAGCAATGTTTATAACTACTATGATTTATTCAATAATCAGCCACTATTCACCAGAAGAAGTTAATATTTATGCCTTAGATTTTGAATCTGAAACTTTAAAATCATTTGAAAAAGCGCCACATATTGGAGATGTAATTCTATCATTTGAAACTGAAAAAATAACTAATTTAATGAAAACTCTTTATAAAGAAATTGAAAATCGTAAAAAGAAATTCGCCGATTATGGTGGAACTTATAAGTCATATATTACCGAAAGTGGTAAAACAGTTCCAAATATTATTGTTGCATTAAATAATTATGCTGCATTCTTAGAATTATATCCTGATAAAGAAGAATCTTTGGCATTACTTACTAGAGAAGGCGTAAGATATGGTATTTATTTTATGTTCACAGTTAATGCTCAAAATGAAATTAAATTTAGAATTGCTCAAAATTTCTCACAAGTAATTACTTTACAATTTAATGACGAAAGCAATTATCAAATGATTCTTGGAAAAACAGGTGGTATAATACCAGCTCACTTTGAGGGACGTGGACTAACTAAGATTAATAAGGCAGTTTACGAATTTCAAACAGCTAGAATTGTTGAAGACAATAATCCATATAAATTTATTAAAGAAGAATGTGCTAATTTGACAAAGAAATATCAATCAAAAGCTTCAAAAATTGCCGTATTACCTAATAAAGTAACCGATGAAATGTTAGTGCCTTATATTAGCAATACACTAAGTATTCCTATTGGTATGGAAAAAAATTCACTTGATATAAGTTATTTAAAATTAGATAAGCATTATATCAATATGGTTTTAGCTGAAGATAATAGTTATCTTGATTTTCTAGCAGATTTTACTAATTTTATAAATCGTAACTATAAACAAGTAGATCTTACTGTTATCGATGAAGTTAATGATGTCAAAAACTTAGATGGAGATATTAAACATATAGTTGGTTCTAGTTCTGCTGACAATATTATTGACGAATTATATCAATTAGTATTAATGCGTAATAATAAAACTAAAGAGGCAATAGAAAAAGGTGAAGAATGTGAAGCATTTAACCCTAAAATAATTGTTATTAATTCTATAAGAACTTTATTTGATAATAAAGATGAAGTTAGAATTCAAAAATTAGAACTTGCTTTAGCAAAAGGTAATAAAAAATATAACATCAATTTTGTTATATTTGATGAACTAAAAAAATTAAATTTATTTACATCAAAAGAATGGTATAAAACTCATGTCAAAGCTGATGATGGTATCTGGATTGGTAAAGGAATATCTAGTCAGTACTTATTTAAAATAAGTAATAATTCTGCAATAACCAAAGATTTACCACCAAAAGATTTTGCTTATGTAATTGATAACACTAACGCTACATTAGTTAAACTTATTAATTCAAAGGAGGATAATTCAAATGAATAAAGTTTTAGTTGAAGTATATGTACCAGTAGCTAATATTAAGTATGACGCTTATATTCCTCTTGAAAGTAAAATTGGTGAAATTGCTAACTTATTAGCTAATGCAATGGGTGATTTATCAAATCATAAGTATATGCCAGGGCAGATTATTACAATGTGTAATTATAAAAATGGTAAAGAATATGACAAAAATTTACGATGTTTTGAAACCGATATTGAAAATGGTAGTCAAATTGTGATATTATAAATATATAAGAAAGGAAGATATTATGGGAAAAATTATAAGTGTTGAACCTGCTAAACTTACAGAAAATGCTACAAAATTAGAAGAATATGCGACTTCATTTGAAGAAATTTATAAAGAATTACTTCGTCAAGCAGAAACAATGGGAGAAGCGTGGCAAGGAACTGATAATTTAGCATATGTTGAACAAATCAAAGGTATAACTACTAAAATGAGTTCTATGGTAGAAAAACTTAAAAATGCTAGTACAACTTTAAAACAACAAGCTAAAAATTATGATGATAAAAGAAGCGATAATATTGCTCAAGTAAAAAAATTAAATAATTAAAAGGAGGTTAAAATGTCAGATTTAATAAAAATTGATACTACCCAAGTAAATGCTATTGCTGATAATTTAGATAGTTTAAATAATGATTTACAAGAAAAATTAACAGCTGTTCAAAAGGCGGTTGCCGGATTAGAGTCAGTATGGAGTGGTGAAGCAGCCACTGCTACAATTGAGGCTGTTAATTCTTTTGCAAACGATTATTTCCAAAGTTATAAAGAATTAATCGATCAATATGTTGTGTTCTTAAGAAAAAATGTTTCAGAAGGATATGAGACAGTTGAAACTACTAATACTAGTTTAGCAGATGCATTTAAATAGAGAATTCAATAAAAAAGTATTTTCAAACTAATTATTTAGTATTAACAACTCATAAACAACAATAATATTCATACACTTAAATAGGTGAAATATATGAAGAAACTATTGTTGTTTTTATTGTGTATAAATATCTTCATTCCATATGTCCAGGCTTCTACAACAAGTGCTTATGAATATGTCTTAATGGATATGGATTCAGGTAGAGTACTTGCTAGTAAGAATAAGGATAGTCCTAGACTTATAGCAAGTATTACTAAAATAATGACGGCTATATTAGCTATTGAAAATAAAGATGTTAATGAAATTGTTAAAGTCGATGAATCAATATCTAAAAGTTATGGCTCTGGTATATATATATCTGTTGGTGAAGAAATAAGTTTATTAGATTTATTATATGGCTTAATGTTAAGAAGTGGTAATGATGCTGCTATGATGATCGCTTCCTATGTATCAGGAAGTGAAGATGAGTTCGTTAAATTAATGAATGGTAAAGCCAAGGAAATTGGCATGAAAAACACCATATTTTATAATGCCAGTGGTCTAGATACTGCTACCATTGGTAATAAATCAACAGCTTATGATATGGCCTTACTTACTAGATATGCCATGCAAAATGAAATATATAGAGAAATAGTTAAAACTAAAAAACATACTGTTAAAACCAATTTAAAAACTTATATTTGGCATAATAAAAATAAATTGTTAAATGAAGATTATATAACCGGGGGTAAAACAGGGTATACCGAAAGAGCCAAAAGAACATTAGTATCAACAGCCAGTAAAGATAATATTAATCTAGTCGTAGTTACCATTAATGATTCAGATGATTGGAATACTCATAAATCACTTTATGAAAATGCCTTTAATGAATATAAAAGTCTTAAAGTCTTAAATAAAAATCATTTTAAAGTTTTAAAAGATGATTATTATGATAATTTATATATAAAGAATGATATCTATCTAACCTTAAAAAAAGGGGAATCAAGATCCCTTGTATCACATATAAAATTAGAAAAAAAGAAAAACTACAAGACTGGTGATATTGTTGGTAAAAATTATATTTATTTAGGTAATACACTAGTCCATGAAGAAGATATATTTGCCAAAAAAGATAGTAAAAAAGATTTAAATATTTTTAATAAAATTAAAAAGTGGTTTAAATGATTAATTATCTCTTTGCATTTTTCTTTATTATAGGTATATCTTATAGTATAATTACCGGAAATAATGAAATTGGTAATGAAATGTTAATTGCATCAAAAAATGGTCTTGATTTAATACTATCAATAATTCCAATAATGTGTCTTTGGTTAGGTATTATGAATATCGCTAAAAAAAGTGGACTTTTAGATAAAATAGCTCTATTGTTAACTCCCATCTTAAAAATTATATTTCCAGAAATACCAGAAAATAGTCCTTGTTTTAGTTATATAGGTACTAATATTATCATGAACATGTTAGGATTAGGCAATGCTGCTACTCCTTTTGGATTAAAAGCAATTAAAGAAATGCAAACATTTAATAAAAATAAGGATACTGCTTCAAGAAGTATGATAACTTTTTTAGTAATGAATACAGCTTCCGTAACAATAATGCCAACTACCATCATATCTATAAGAATGTTATATGGAAGTATTAGCCCTGAAGAAATAATTCCATACATTATTATTACTTCAAGTTTATCATGTCTATTTGGCTTAATAATCGATAGATTATTTTATATGGTGAAAAAAATATGATTTATATATCTAAAATTATTATTCCTATAATAACTCTAATAGTTATTATTTATGCCTTATATAAAAAAGTAGCTATTTACGAAGCATTTTTAGAAGGAGTAAAAGAAGGCCTAAATATATCTTTAGAAATCTTTCCTAGTATATTTGCTATGATTATTTCTATCACTGTATTAGTTAAAAGTAATTTTATAAATGCTCTTATATCTTTAATAAATATAAAAATATTTCCTAAAGAAATCTTACCAATTGCCTTATTAAGACCAATCTCATCCTCATCATCTCTAATGCTTTTAAATAATATTCTAAAAATATATGGTCCAGATTCACTTATTGGTAAGATTGCTTCAATTATTACTGGTAGTACCGATACGACTATATACATAATCGGTATGTATTATTCAAGCGTTAAAATAAAAAAAATAAAGCATTCACTATTCATTGGACTATTGGCAGATTTAATTTGTGTAATAATAAGTATAATTGTCGTTAAAATACTATAAACAAAAAAATATTTACTTTCAAATAAATAAATGTTATACTTACTATATAATCAATAACAATCGGGAGAGTATATATGAATAACGGAATGAATAATAATCAAGTATATCAATATTTATGTGATAACTATGATAATATAACCATAAAAGATGGATATTATTATGCTGAAAATAGTACTGAATGTTGCTACATTCCTATAAATTATAACCCTAATTCTGATATCAACGTATATACATTTTTTCCTGGTGATGGAAAGGGTAGTGTTGGTATTGCCCAAAACTATGCTGAAAACAATAGTTTTGATAATTGTGCAATTTTTATTGCTAAAAATCATAGTAGTCAAGTAAATGGTAATGACGTCATAAGCAGTGCTAATAGTTTTGCTAAGGCCAATAATATGAATATATCTAACCTAGGAGTAGAAGCATTTAGTGGTAGTGGTGGAAGAGCAGCTGATGCATTGGCCTCATATGTTAGCAATAATAATCACGATAATACAAACATTAAATTATTATGGACTGATGCTTATACCCATACTAATACTGCTGGAATGGCTTATAAACCAAACTATAATAGTTATAAAATATTAGGCGAAAATGGTGTAACCTTGTATGAAGTTACTTTTGATGGCTCTGATACCAAAGAAAGTTATACCTTGGCCGCTAGACAAGGTTTAGATGTTGTATGTATTAAGTCGAATAATAATCAACATTCATCCAAAATTAGTGAATCATATAATAATAATATGATGATGTATTTAATGGGCTTAACCGATGAGTTAGGCGGAACATATGGCGATGGTAAAAACTCAGATTACCGAGCAATGCGATATGATCATGAAAGTGGCAACTTTTCTATTCCAGTAAATTTAGCAGATTTACATGGCAAAATTAGTTCAAATAATACAAAAAAAACACCTAAACTTGACGTTGATAACATTAAATTTGAGAATCTCTTCATAGATGATGGCTTTGAAATAACAGAACAAGATTCTCAAGTAATAAATAAATATAATTATTTGAAAGATTTTTCTATATCGAATATAGATTTAAGTAGTGCTAGTGATTCTGTAACTTCAAATATGTCATTTGTCACTAGTGGAATGAGTAATATTGTTGGCGAAATTAAGAATTCAAAGTTTTTAAATTCCAATAAAAGACTAAACTTTAGAAGTTCTTCAGGTATTCCTGGATGTATTAATGCTTATCTAGAAGTGTATTACGACATAGTAGGTAAGTTGACATCTTTACTAGCAACCGAAGCAGAATCTATAATTAGTATTGGACAGGCTATTGTTGATATGGATACTGATTTAGCTAAAAATGCTATGCAAATTGGTGATTCTAGTTCCTTAATTGAAACAGTTCCAATTGAGAGTAATAATAGCAATCTTTCTAATGATACCAATGAAACATCAAGCAAAGATTCTCGTGAATCTATAAGTACGCCTATTTATAACAATCCAAACAATCAGCCAGTTTCTAACTATGTTGCTCCAGCACCTAGTTCAAGTACTGGTCCAGCACCAATTCAACACCAAAGCCAAGAGCCTAGTCCTAGTACGAATACTACAAAAGAACAAGTCGTAGGTGAGCGAAAAGATGGCAGCAAGATTATGATATCAACTGATAATAACCAAATAACTGAATTAAAATGTTTATACGAATATGATAGCGTTGAAGAAGCCCAAAATATGTTTTCTTCATTCCAAGATAAATATAAAGACATTGACTATATTAAAGAAATAAAAGTAAACAATAATAGTATTGAATTAATTTTTAATGATGAGTATTATACAAATTTAAACATAGAACAAATAGTTAATAAACTAAATTCAGAAATATAATTTATAAAACAAAGAAACTCGTAAATATTGAGTTTCTTTAAAAAATAATTATATCTGAATATTCTATATCAAAATATATTACAAAGTATTTATAAAAGTTCATTTTATTAGTAAAATACAAATAGCAGAAACAATATGAAAGAGGTAGGAAAATGGCAAGCGTTAACAAAGAATTATATGAGCAATTGCAACAACAATTTGACGTATGTGAATTATCTGCTGATGGAAAAAACATTGTTGTATCCGATAAAAGTGGCTCTTTTACTGGTACTATTCCAGCTGACTCATCAGGAGCCATTGATGTAGTTTTAATGTGGCCCGGAGCTGGAGATGCTCAAGGACACGACTGGATTCAAAGTTCAAGAGAACAACTCGGCAGTAAAGTAGTTTCAGATAATTCAAATACAATGGTTATAATGTCAGAATCTTGCTACGATAAATCTAACATATTAGACATAAGTGATAAAATAATGGCTAATACTAACCTTGAATATAACCAAGTAGTTATGGATAGCCATAGCAATGGTTGGTATTCTGTCGTTGAATCCTCAGCGGAATATATTAAAAGATATCCTAATAGTCCACCACCAACCCTTGTTTTTGCTGATTCCTATAATAACATTCCAGATATGTTTAAACAGGAAGATATCGATATAATTAATAATAGTGGAGCTACAATAATCGAATTTAGCGTTTGGCACAAAAATGTTAAATCTCATGGACTATCTCCATTTGTTGGTAATGGAGCAACATTCACATACATTGATCCCGTTGAAGGTGAATATCGCGGACATACCACGATTAATGGTGACCAATATGATACAAATCTAATTGGTTATGCTCTAGGAAATATTGAAAAATTGAAAAATAATGGTGTCAATTATAATTTTAAAATATATGATAGTGAAACTGGCGAAGAAATTACTAACTTATCAGCTGAAGAAGCTCAATCATATTTTCTAAATGGTAAAAAATTAGTTGCTTTAGCGGATTATGTTTCACCATATGAGTATAAACCTAAATATAATTTTAATGATTTAACAA
>CAMOMI010000023.1 GCA_946619755.1 uncultured Clostridia bacterium | reverse complement strand
AAAGATAATAAATTCGGATAAGACTATCGTAGCAAGTGTATCAAACTGGACAGATAGTAGTAAGAAATGGTTAATAACTGAAGATAAAACATTATATGCACAATGTAGTGTAAATACATATACGATAACTATAAAGGCTGGTGCTGGTGTTAGTAAGGTAGCATTATCTGGTTGGACAAATACTGGATCAGCTTCGATGACTAATACATTGCAATATGGTTCAACTTTAGATTTAAGTACTATAACACCAACATATAAAACTGGATATTCTGGTGTAAATTATGTTGTTACTACTGGAAGTGGAAGTATCAGTGGAAATACATTTACAGTTGGAGCTGGAACTGGAACAATTACAGTTGAAGCAACATCTATTGATACTCCAACATGTACAATTACTGGTGGAGCTACTAAAGTATACAATTATCAGGCAACAACACTAACTGGTGCAAATGGTACAAGTTATGATAGTGGAGTATCGGTATATTATAAATTTGGTTATGCTTCATCTTCTAAAGGCACTTTAGGAAATTATACAAGTGAGTCAACAACTAATACTACATCAGTTGCAAAAGCGGCATATTTAGGAACAAGATATTATGGTGTGCAGACGCAAGCAAAAGGTGATACAAATGCTGCAGGTACAAAATTAACTTCTTCAACATGTACGACAGCAAGTGGCTCATATACAACAATGACATTAAAAAGAGTAATGGTTACTTTAGCTAATAATGGTGGGACATTAACTGGAACTTCTCCTGTGTATGTATACTATGGAAGTGGTAATATGTATACGTCTTCAACTGGTTCTACAACTACAACTTTACCAACAGTAAGTAAGGCAGGATATACATGGAATGGATGGTACACAGCATCAAGTGGAGGAAGTTTAGTTGCCAATACTACACCAGCGCTTACTGGTACAGCTGTTTCTGGTTGGACAAATGCTAGTAAACAATGGGTAATAAAGACAACTTCTAATAAGACATTATATGCTCAATATACTATCGATGATCCTGATACACCGAACATTTCTCCTGCGACTAAAGAAATTGTATATAATTCATCAGAACCATCTTTCATTGCTTGTCTTTCAATGACTGACTTTTCAAGTGGAGTAACTAAATATTATTCATTTGGATATGCAACAAGTGATGGGGGAACACCTGGTGATGACACATGGACTGATCCATCAACATCTAGTTCATTAACAATAGCAACCAATGCATATAGAGGAACGAGATACTATTCTTGTCGTGTATATGCTACGGATGGAACGCAAACATCTAATACGGTAACAACGACAAATGATTCTGCTTACTCAATTGTTAACGCAAGAGTTTACTTTAATGCTACTGCTAATGGTGGTACAATTAGTGGGGCTCAAAGATTATATGTACCATACGGACAGACAAATATATATACAGGAAGAACAAATACAACAGCTGGAACAATACCTACAGCTACTAAAACTGGATATACGTTTAATGGATGGTATTCAACACAAACTGGAACAGTTCAAGTTATTAATGCTTCTAAAGTAGTTCAAGCTAGTAAGTCTGGTTGGACAAATGCAAGTAAGCAATGGTTAAGAACGGCAGCTGGTAATAATGATACTTCAAACGTTTTATATGCGCAGTTTGTTGATAATACTGCTCCAACTGGTTCTATTTCAGCAACAATTACAGATGGATTTATTAATGTAACAGCTAATGTTACAGATAACGGATCTGGATTATCTGGAACTTATGATTGGGGATTCTTAACTAGCGCTAGTGCAACATGTAATGATAGTGCAATTACAATTACTGGTCAGACAACCCAAACATATAGTTATCAATATCCTTCATCTGGAACATATTATGCTTGCTTAAGAGTAGCAGATGCCGATGGTAATACGGCATATATCAAATCTGATGCTATTTCAACGGATGTTTCTCCTAGTGATTTTGTAGCTTCAAATCCTAGTTGTATTAATGTAGTAAATAATCCAGTTGATAGTGCGTTTAGAATTGAAGTAACATGTAATACCACTTTAACATTATCTAGAACGGTAAAAGCTGACGTCTTCTTAGTTGGCGGTGGCGGCGGCGGCAGATCTAACTCCGGTGGCGGAGGATATGGTGGTGCTACTACTACAGAATTGGGTAAGACAATTGCACCTGGTAATTATACTATTTCTATTGGAGCTGGTGGTAATGCTGGAAGTGCTGGTGGAACGACAAGTGCATTTAGCTTATCAGCGGCTGGTGGTGCTGCTGGTTCCGCTCCTGGTGCTGGTACAACAAGTGCTGAGACTAGCGCCGGTGGTAGATACTTAGCTACAGGAGGTAATACTGGTTACCGTGGAGGCAATGGTGTCCTAGCCTTTAATGATCCCGATGTCAGTGATACTACTCTTTATGCTGCTGGTGGTGGCGGCGGTATGAGAGTTAATGCTGATGGTAATTCTTATTCATGGGGTACTGGTGAAGAATACGACTGTTATGGTAGTTGTTTCCGTAATTGGAGTAGTATAACATTTCCAGCTGGTGGAACTAACGGTGGCGGTACTGGTGGTGTAACAAGATTCTGGGGTAGTGAGACATCAGGCCACGAAGATATTGAACGCTCTAACGGAACCAATGCAACATTCTATGGTGCCGGTGGTGGTGGAGCTGGTGCTGCATGTACCGAGTCATCATCAATGTCATGTAAATGTGGTGGTGCCCATAAAGCTTATGATCCAGGATCCACTTGTCCAAATGCTGTTAATACCTATGGTAAAGGCGGAAAAGGATATAAGGGAATAGTAATTATTCGTGTATTACCTGAAGAACCATTTACTTATACTGGTGATTATGAGTTTAAATATCAAGGAAGTGGTAATTGGAAAGTAAGATTACTAACAAGTGGAACATTTAAATTAAAGAGTACAACTGCAGTCGATGCCTTCTTAGTAGGTGGCGGTGGCGGTTCAACTACTTATAATTCAGGTGGCGGTGGCGGTGGTTACGTAACAACCAAATCTAATTATTCGATGACAGCTAATACAGCATATACCGTTACAGTTGGCGCTGGCGGTGCTAAGAGCTCAGCTGGTGGGGCATCAACACTTGCTCAGTCTTCAACTACAATAGCTACTGCGGCTGGT
Organism: uncultured Clostridia bacterium; assembly: GCA_946619755.1. Classification (GTDB taxonomy): domain Bacteria; phylum Bacillota_I; class Bacilli_A; order RF39; family UBA660; genus RUG705. Next base: position 10,849 of record CAMOMI010000023.1, on the reverse strand, counting down.
GGTAAAGGTGCTACTGGACCATATGGTGCAAATGGTGGATCTGGTGGTAGTGGATGTAGCTATGAATGGGGCTGTAAGGTTGGTGGATCAAATGGATCAAACGGAATAACTGGTGTTAACTCTGGTAATGGTTATACCTATGCTGGTGGTACTGGCTCTGGATCAACTACTTGTGAGTTTGGTGAATATAATTCATCAACTGGTAGTTGTAACCCTGGATATAGATTGTATTCTGGTGGTGGCGCTGGTGGAGCTAGTGGAACTTGTGCCGGCGGTGCTGGTGGTGGCGGTGCTGTAGGTGCAGGTGGAGAAACTAATACTGGTGGCGGTGCTGGTCATGGTGGCCATACTGGTGGATCTGGTATCGTCGTAATACGTAATCATAGATAAAAATGTAAACTAATAAAAAACTGTTTGAAAAGTATTTACAAACAGTTTTTTTTGTGATAAATTATAATTGCAAGTGGTGGAAAGTGGAAGAAAGTGGGGGATAATATGTTGATTGGAGAATATCATCATAATATTGATGAAAAGGGAAGATTGATTATCCCTGCTAAGTTTAGAGATGAAATTGGGTCTAGTTTCGTTGTAACTAGAGGATTAGATGGATGTTTATTTGTCTATTCTTTAGTTGAATGGGAAAAGATAGTTTCTAAATTGAAGACACTTCCATTTACGAAGAAAGATGCACGTATTTTTACGAGATTTTTCTTGAGTTCAGCCACTGTATGTGAATTCGATAAACAAGGTAGAATTAATCTAGTAAACTCTTTAATTGAATATGCGGGTCTAAAAAAAGAATGTGCAATCATTGGGGTAAATGATCGTCTAGAAATTTGGTCATTAGATAAGTTTAATAATCTAATGGAAGAAAACTTTGAAAAACTTGATGAAGTTTCAGAACATTTATTTGATGGGGATTTGGATGAAGCATAAGAGTGTATTACTTAAAGAGAGTATTGATTTCCTTAATGTTAAGGAAGACGGAGTTTATGTAGATGCTACTTTAGGATTCGGAGGACATAGTTTAGAAATCTTGAAAAGAATAAAAAAGGGGTTTCTTTTCGCTTTTGATCAAGATAGTGAGGCTATTCTTTATAGTACAGAGAGATTAAAAGATTATCATAATTTTAAGATTATAAAGAGTAACTTTGCTAATATGAAGAAATGCCTTTTTGAAGAAAATATTTCAAAGGTAGATGGAATACTTTTTGATATTGGTGTTTCTTCAATGCAACTAGATGAAGATTATCGTGGTTTTAGTTATCATAATGATGCAAGATTAGATATGCGTATGGATACTTCTCAAGAATTATCGGCATATGAAGTTGTAAATAACTATAGTTATCAAGAGTTAGTTAGAGTACTTAGAGATTATGGCGAAGAAAAATATGCTACTAGTATTGCTAGAAATATTGTTAAAGATAGAGAAAATAAAAAAATTGAAACAACTTTAGAATTAGTGGATATTATTAAAAAAAGCATGCCAATGAGAGAACTTAGAGAAGGACATCCGGCGAGAAAAACATTTCAAGCAATTAGAATTGAAGTTAACCATGAACTTGATGTTCTTGAAAGTGGAATAGAACAAGCAATTGATTTACTTAATGTCGGTGGAAGACTTTGTGTAATAACGTTTCATTCTTTAGAAGATAGAATTGTAAAAAATATATTTAGAAAATATAGTGAAATAGATAGTAAATTTGCTAAATTACCGTTTGTTCCAGATGAATATATGCCTAAAGTTAAGGTAATTTGTAAAGGAATTACTGCGAGTAGCGAGGAGCTTAATGATAATAATAGAGCAAGGAGTGCAAGACTTAGGGTTATTGAAAAAATAAAGGACTGATATTATGGGAAAGAAAAAAGTTAATAAGAAAAACAGAAACGAAAGAACACTATATAAGTGTTTTGTGATAGTGACAATATTTTTAGTTGTTGGAATTATTTACAGTAGAGCAGCTTTAGGTAAAATTAACTTGGAAATTCAGGAATTAAATGATATAATTAAAGAAGAAAATGATGATAACCAAAGTTTAGCTATGAAAATTAATGAAATGGTATCACTAGATAAAATTAGACAAGTAAGTAATGAACAGGGACTTACTTATAATAATAAGAATATTAAGTCTGTATTAGAATAGGTGATTATATGAAAAGCAATAAGGTAAATACAAATAAACTTAAAATAAGTAAATTTGTCTACTTTATTGTCTTTTTTTTGTTCATTGTTTTTGGCGTTTCTTTAACTTATAGATGTTTAGCTAATTATGAGGCTACTCCTGGTGTTAGTATCAGTGAATTTATTGAAAATAGAAATACTGTTGAAGAAGTATTGTTACCTGAAAGAGGAACAATTTATGATATAAATGGTAATCCTTTAGCACAAGATGTTTCTAGTTATACAATTATTGCTTATCTGAATAAGGATAGAGGGGTAGATAATGATGGTAATTATCGTTATGTATTTGATAAAGAAAAGACAGCTAGAGAATTATCTAAAAAGATTGATACTAAATATGAGAGAATACTTGAATTATTAAATAAAGATGCTTATCAGGTTGAATTTGGAACAGGAGGTAAAAATCTTAGTCAGCTAGAAATGGAAGCAATTAAAGATCTTAATTTACCTGGTATTGATTTTGTTAAGAGTACTAAAAGATATTATCCAAATGGTGATTTTGCTTCATATTTGTTAGGTTATACTAAAAATAAAGAACTTGAAGATGGTAATACTTATATGGTAGGTGAACTTGGTATTGAAGGATACTATAATGAAGAACTTACTGGTAAGAGTGGTTATATAAAATATGAAAAAGATGGTCGTGGCAATATTATTGCTAATTCAAACGAATATCGTGAGGATGCTACTGATGGTAATGATATATATTTAACAATCGATAGTAGTATTCAATTATTTATTGAAAATGAAGTAAAGAAGAGTCAAACTAATAGTAAAGCAGAATGGACTATAATGGGGGTAATGGATGCAAAAACAGGAGCTATTTTAGGGTATTCTTCAACTCCTTCATTTGATCCAAATATTAGAAATTTAAAAAGTTATATGGATCCACTTGTAAGTTATGCTTATGAACCTGGTAGTACAATGAAGACATTTAGTTATATGTGTGCTATCGATAGTGGAAAATATAATGGTAGTGATACTTTTATGTCTGGTTCTAAAACTTATGTTTCAGCCAAGGATAAGAAAGATACAGTTACGATTAAGGACTGGAACAATGGTCAAGGTTGGGGGAGAATTAGTTATGACTTTGGTTATGCTATGTCATCTAATATTGGGGTAGCTAATTTGCTTGAAAGTGTTATTACAAAGAGTGAACTTAGTGCTTGTTATAATAAATATGGCTTTGGTAAAAAAACTGGGATTACTTTGAATGGTGAATTAGCTGGTGATATCGCATTTACGTATGACGTGGAAGCTGCTACTGCGGGTTATGGTCAAGGTATTATGGTTACACCAATTCAAATGTTACAAGGACTTACAATAGTATCAAATAATGGAAAGATGTTAAAGCCATATGTGGTATCAAAAATTGTAGATAATAATGGAAAAGTAGTTTTAGAAAATAAGAAAGAAGAAATTGGAACAGTTATAAATAGCACTACGGTTAATAAAATTAAGGAATTAATGAGAAGTGTTATATCAATTGATGGAACAACAGGAACAGGTTCTGCTTATAGAATGGAAGGCTATGATTTAATTGGTAAAACAGGAACGGCTTCAATATTTGAACGTGGTAAATATTTAACGGGAGATGGAAATTATATTTATTCATTTGCTGGATTATATCCGGGAAATGATCCTGAAATAATTATTTATATGGCTGTAAAGAAACCACAAGATGGTCAAAATTATATTGCCCCTTCTATTAAAGAAGTGGTTGTCAATACTTCAAAGTATTTAAGTATTGAAGAAAAGAAAGTTCAAAATAAAAGTATAATGGTAGGTAATTATGCTAATAAGATTACAACAGAGGTTAAAAAAGAACTTCAAAATAATGGGGTAAGGGTTATTACTTTGGGAACAGGTAATAAGATTGTTAATCAATATCCTAATCAAGGAATTAATGTTTATAAAAATGATTTAGTAGTATTACTTACTAATAAATATGATAAAACAATGATTAATTTTAGTGGAATGTCATATAAAGAAGTTAAAGAAACATTAAAATTAATGAATGTGGAATATGAATTATCTGGATATGGATATGCTAAAAGTCAGAATATTGAAGCTGATAATAAAATAGATAAAAAAATAGTTATTGAATTTAAAGGGTTGTATTAAAAAAAATTCTAATATTTTCTTTGGTTACGCATATATTATAGTGTCTATAGAGTCTGATTTGACAAAATGCTGGTTTTGTGTTAATATATCTAATCGAGAAAGAGGAATGAATAGAAATGAAAAAGATATATACGATTACTCTTGATGATGAGAATGTTCCCTCGTGGAAGTTTTATAATGATCTTAGAGTAATTGCTTATTGGTTATATGATGCACTTGATGGTATGGAGTCAAAAGATGGGGATTCGATTTTATGTCATGAAGGGTTAATCCATAATGATTTATTGGAGACAAGTTGTAAAGGTATTTATCAATATAGATTTCTTTCAGATATAAATAAGGGAGACTATCACATGTATGAACCATTTATCATTAATAATAATTCTTTTGGATTTACTATTATTGATGATGATATAATTAGTGATGCTGAAATTACCGAATTGCTAGACCAAACTTTAAAGTTCTTAAACTTAAATTATAAATATTCTATTAATGATATTTATTATGATGAAAGTCATAGCAATAGAATAATTGCATTGGATAGGTTAGTTAATTGTCAACAAACAGAACCAATATTAGTTAGAAAAAAAGTTAATCCGTTATTTACTAAATTAGGATTGGCGGGAAGATAATAGTTATCTTCCTTTTTCTGTGTTTTATTATATAAGAAAAAGTGATATAATAAATGATGTGAGGGATATATATGAACGTTTTAATTGTTGGTGGAAGTAGTGATATTGGTAAGAAATTGGCATTATTTTTATTAAATAATGGTTATAAGGTAATAGCTACTTATAATAGACATAAATGTGAATTGAATGGAATCGATTATTATAAATTAGATATTTCTAAAGAAAATGAAATAGATAAATTGATAAATGATGTTTGTCTTAAATATGGACATATTGATATTTTAATTAATTTAGCTTCAATTAGTTATGATGACGATATTAGTTTTATTGATAAAGATAATTTTATGAAAGTATTAGAAGTTAATATATTAGGTACTTTTCTTACTTCTAAAGTATTTAGTAGATATAGTGACGGATTAATTATTAATATGGCTAGTACTGATGGAATAGATACTTTCAGTAGGTATAGTATTCCATATTCAGTTAGTAAAGCAGGAATTATTAATCTTAGTAAAAGTATGGCCTTAGCTATTGATAATAAAATTGTTTGTATATGTCCAAATTGGATAGATTCAGATAGTACTAACGAAATGGATAGAGATTATTTAACAAGTGAACTTAAAAGAATTCATCAAGATAGACTTATTAGTATAGATGAATTAAATAAATGTATTTATGAAATAATTAATGAAAATATAATTAGTGGTTCAGTTTATAGAATAGATATAAAGAAGGGACAATTATGGAAAGAAAGAATATAATTAAATATGTATTTGCTTGTGAAGACAGGGTAAAAGATGAATTTAAAAAATATGAAAATATATGTTTTTATAATAGTATGAAAGTTTTAGAAGCTTTTCATAATAATAAAATAAGTGAGAGTCATTTAAATGGAACAACAGGATATGGCTATAATGATTATGGCAGAGATGCAGTTGAAAATGTTTATAAGGATGTTTTTAAATGTGAAGATGCTTTAGTCAGGAGACAATTAATTTCAGGAACGCATGCTTTAACAGTAGCAATGGCAGCATGTTTAAGACCAGGCGATACAATGGTAGCTATAAGTGGTAAACCATATGATACTTTAGATGAAGTTATTGGTATTCAAGATAATCCGAGTAGTCTTATTAGTTATGGAATAAAATACGAACAAGTTGATTTAATTAATAATGATTTTGATAAAGATGGAATATATAAGATACTTCTTCGTGGTAATGTTAAGTTGATTACTATTCAAAGAAGCAAGGGATATTCAACAAGAGAAAGTATTGATATTGATAAAATTGAAAACATTATTAAAGATATTCGAAGAATCGATAAGAAAGTAATAATTATGGTTGATAATTGTTATTGTGAATTTGTTGATTATAAAGAACCAACGGAAGTTGGAGCTGATTTGGTAGTTGGCAGTTTAATTAAAAACTTAGGGGCAGGAATAGCTACCAATGGAGCATATATTTGTGGAAGAAGAGATTTAATAGAACTTTGTGCAGAACGTTTAAATGTGCCTGGACAGGGAAAAGAAGTAGGTCCTTCAGGAGATGCCAATAGAATGTTCTTACTTGGCTTATATATGGCACCACAAGTAGTTTTAAATAGTTTAAAAACAGCTATTTTGCTTAGTTATGTTATGGAATCATCTGGTTATAAGGTAAGTCCTAGATATGATCAAAGAAGAGTAGATATTGTACAAAATATAATTTTTAATGATGAACAAAAATTAATTGATTTTTGCAAAATGATTCAAAAAAGTTCTGCTATCGATAGTCATGTTGAACCTACTCCTAGTGATATGCCAGGATATACTGATAAGGTTATAATGGCAAGTGGATCATTTACACAAGGTAGTTCTATTGAAATATCATGTGATGGACCATTACGTTTTCCATATATTGCATATTTCCAAGGTAGTTTATCATATGATTATGGTAAAATAGCAATTATTAATGTATTAGAGAAATTAATGGGTGATAAGAATGACTAAAAAATATTTAGAATTTAAAGATAAATTAAAAAAAAGTAAAATAGCAATTATTGGACTTGGAGTTAGTAATTTACCACTTCTTGATTATTTATATAATCTTAATTGTGATGTAACAATATTTAGTGATAAAAAAATAGAAGTTAATCTTGATAAATATGATTATCCTGTATATGAGGATGGACTTAGTAAACTTATTAATTTCGATATTATTTTTAGAAGCCCTGGATGTTTACCTACAAGAAAAGAGATAGTTGAAGAAATTCAAAGAGGTGCTTATGTTACTACTGAAGTAGAGGAAGTTATTAGACTTACGCCATCCAAAGTAATCGGAATAACTGGTTCTGATGGAAAGACAACAACGACAACACTTACTGATTTAGTACTTAAAAGTAGTGGATATAAAACATTTCTTGGCGGAAATATAGGAGTGCCTTTATTTACTAAATTAGAAGAAATGACAGAAAATGATATTGTAGTTTTAGAATTATCTTCTTTTCAACTTATGGGTATGCGTGTTAGCCCACAAATATCAGTTATCACTAATATTACACCAAATCATTTAGATAAACATAAAGATATGGATGAATATGTTCAAAGTAAATGTAATATTTTTAAATATGATGGCGATGTTTTAGTACTAAATCAAGACAATAATATTACTAAAGATTTGAAATCAGATAGGGAAATTAGATACTTTAGTAGAAATCAAAAAACAAATAGTTTTTATACTATCAATGGATTAATATATCATGGTGATAAAGTAATTTTAGATAGTAAAGATTTAAATATTAGAGGAGTACATAATTTTGAAAATATTTGTGCATGTTTGGCAGCAACATATGATTTAATTGATATGGGTAAGGCTATAGAAGCAATTAAGAGTTTTCGTGGAGTAGAACATAGACTTGAATTCGTAAGAGAAATTAATCATGTAAAATGGTATAATGATTCAGTTTCTTCAAGTCCTACCAGAACAATAGCTGGGTTAAATGCTTATCAAGAGAGGATAGTTTTAATTGCTGGAGGATATGACAAAAACTTAGATTATACACCATTAGGTAAGCCAATTTTAGAACATGTTAGTAAGTTAATTTTATTTGGATCTACTAAAGATAAGATATATCAGGCTGTTAACCAAGCAAAGACTAATGAAAATATCGAAATATATGTATGTAATACGCTAGAGGAAGTTGTTAATAAAGCGAGAGAAGTAGCTAAAGAAGGAGAAATCGTTTTATTTAGTCCAGCTTCTGCCTCTTTCGATATGTTTAAAAATTTTGCAGATAGAGGAATAAAATTTAAAGATCTTGTAATGAAAATAAAATAATCAGTTATGATAACTGATTATTTTAATTATGGTAAAAAAATAATAAAGTAATTCTTACTTTATTATTATTTTAGAAACGATAAATGCTAGCGTAACAGAAAATGAAAGTAAAATAGCTAGCAAGACAATAGGAGTTAATTCAACTTTGAAGAAACCATTCTTGTTCATACTGTTTAAAAGATTTATTTTAAACATATCTAGGTCTTTATGTGATTTTGAAACCATGACTCCTTTATAAGTAGTTAGTTCTTTTTGATGTCCTTCTGTTAAGATATCTTCTGGAGTTAATGTTTCTAACATAACTGTTTTTTGTTTACGATATACGGAATAGTGAAGAGTGATATTGCCATGGACTTTAACAAATGTTTTATCTGTTGGCAATGTTAATTCATACTTATCTATTTCATCTTTTTCGTTAGCTGAAACAATGACACCTGGAAAATTACCTTCTCGCAAGCTAGGATAATAATCAAATAATAATTTTTTATAGGCTAACATATTATATTTTTTGATAGCTCTTTCTTTTTTTCTGAATTCATTTTCATTTATATAATCGATAATATAACTACTTTTCATATTTTCACCTAGATTAATTATATCATAAAATTTATAAATGTGTATAAAAAATTAATTATAATAGTAATACTGATTTTGACTATAATTATTTGGGTATACTGGATATCCAGGATATATTGGAACTGGACCATATATTGGTCTTGGATAAAATGATGGAGCTAGTAGTCCTCCAGTAATACCACCTAAGATAAATGGACCTAAAAAGCCACCACCAATAAATCTATCACCGTTATTTGGTCTTGGCATTCTCTTTGGATTATTTAAATAGTTTGGATTCATCATAACACTACCTTTCATAATATTATATTTTAATTATAAAAAAGTGTTAAAAAAACATAGAAAATACTTCTATGATTGATGGATATATTTAATCTATTGATACTTATTATAATGAATAAATAAAGGGTTGTCAAGGTAAAAAATAATTAAAATTTAATTGGTAAAAATAGGTTAAAAAAAGTGATGTAAAAAATGTGTCAAATCTATTGATATATCAACTAAATTGATTAAAATAAGAAGACATGGAAAAGGAAGTGGCTTTTATTATTTAATAGTTATTATTTAATAGTTATTATTTAATAAATGTCATTTTTATTTATGAATGGTAGGTGATAAAATGGTTCAAAGTAATTTACCAATTATTTTTCTTCGTGAAGTTGTTATTCTTCCATATAATGAACTTAGAATCGAATTATCTACCGAATTAGAAAAGAAAATTCTTTTAAATAGTGAAAGAAATTATGATAATCATCTTTTATTTATAAATATGAGTGATTCATTGGAAGAAAGACCAAATGTTCGAAAATTACCAAAAATTGGTGTTTTAGGCAAAATTAAAACCAAATTAGAACTTCCAAATGGGGTTATCAGGCTTGTCATTATTGGTTTGGATAGAGTAGAAGTTCTTAATTACATTGAAAATGATGATAATAGTTATGAAGCTTTTGTTATACCTACTAAGGAATATGATTACGATGAATTAGAAGCTAATGCCCTTAAGAGGATATTACTTAAGGATTTAAATGATTATATTGATTTATCAGCTAATGTTTCTAATAATGTTTTAGGGAGAATTAGTGGAGTTAATAATCTATCTAGAATGGCTGATATTATTATAAATGAATTACCATTTGACTATTCCATTAAAGTTAAATATATTGAAGTTTGTAGTCCAATTGCGAGAATTAAAAATATTATTAGAGATTTAAATCGAGAAGTAGAGACTGTTAAGTTAGAAAATAGAATAGATGATGATTTAAAAGAAAGATTGGATGAAGAGCAAAAAAATTATATTCTTAAGGAAAAAATTAAATTAATTAAGGAAGAGATTAATGAAGTTGATATTAAGGATAATGATATCGTTAAATTAAATAGTAAAATTAATGATGGTGATTATCCAGAATATATTAAAGAAAGATTAGAAGAAGAGTTAAATAGATATGAACTTACTAGTCCAACATCACCTGAGATGAGTATTATTAGAAATTATATCGATATTTTAGCTAGTTTACCTTGGAATAAAAGTACGAAGGATAATAAAGATATTAATGATATAAGAGAAAAACTTGATGCTACTCATTTTGGACTTACGCAGGTAAAGGATAGAATTATTGAATATATTGCTGTTAGTAGAATAAAGAAAAAAAATAAAAGTCCAATTTTATGTTTGATAGGTCCACCGGGTGTTGGTAAGACAACGATGGCTAAATCAATTGCTAAGGCACTTAATAAGAAGTTTGTTAAAATAAGTGTTGGTGGGGTACATGATGAAGGTGAGATTGTTGGTCATAGGAGAACATATATAGGAGCAAGTCCTGGAAGAATTATTCAAGGATTAAAGCGAGTAGGAGTTAATAATCCAGTATTTTTAATTGATGAGATTGATAAACTTACAAAGGATTATAAGGGTGATCCTGCTTCTGCTTTATTAGATGTTTTGGATAAAGAGCAGAATAGTAGTTTTGTTGATAATTATATTGAAGAAGAAGTAGATTTATCAAATGTATTATTTATTCTTACTG
>CAMOMI010000022.1 GCA_946619755.1 uncultured Clostridia bacterium | reverse complement strand
CTTTTTCACCAGTACTTGGATTACGTGTAAATGCTACTCCTGTACCAGAAGTATCGCCCATATTACCAAACACCATTGCTTGAACGTTAACAGCTGTTCCCCAATCACCAGGAATATCATTCATTCTACGGTAAACTATTGCTCTAGGATTATCCCAAGAACGGAATACAGCCTTAACAGCACCCATAAGTTGTACTTTTGCATCTTGTGGGAATTCTTCTCCATTCATATGTTTCTTATATACTTCTTTAAATCTTTCAACTAATTCCTTTAAATCATCTACAGTAAGTTCAGTATCATATTTTATTCCTCTAGCTTCTTTAACTTCATCGATAATTTTTTCAAAGAAAGATTTATTAACTTCCATAACAACATCTGAATACATTTGAATAAATCTACGATAACTATCGTAAGCAAATCTTGGATTACCAGTTTTTTTAGCAAAGCCAAGGACAGCTTCATCATTTAATCCCAAATTTAATATTGTATCCATCATACCAGGCATACTAGCTCTTGCACCACTACGAACAGATACTAAAAGCGGATCCTCATTATCGCCAAATTTCTTTCCTTGTATTTTTTCTAAATCTGCTAGAGCATCAAAAATTTGCTTTTCAATTTCAGCTGAAATTTTTTTACCGCAATTATAGTATTCTGTACAAGCTTCAGTTGTGACTGTAAATCCTTGGGGAATTGGTAAACCTAAACATGTCATTTCAGCTAAATTAGCTCCTTTTCCACCAAGCAAATTTCTCATACTTGCATTTCCTTCTTTAAATGCATATACGTACTTCATTATATCAATCCTTTCCTAACATTTTTAATCATATCAAAAAGCCATTTTAAAATCAATCAAATTTAACTAATATTTACACTATTTAGTAATATTATTCATGACCATACGTATTCTATTTGATGGACTTTTTTTATCATCATATGACTTTTTATCACTCATTTTTTTATTATATTCTTTAACTAATTTCTTTCTACATTTGCGACACATTGATATGTAAGTAACTTCATCCTTCCCATCAATTGCCACTTGTTCTCCTTGAAAAACAGGTTTTCCATTAACAAATCTAACATTTCGAGTAGCACCATCCATACATTCACAAATCGTCTTCATTTCTTCAATAACATCAGCATAAGCAAATAAAGCAGCACTACCAGGGAATAAATTGTCTTTAAAATCAGCTCTAAGACCATAACACATTACTGTAATATCAAGATCATCACAAACGTCAGTAAGTTCTTCAATATGGTGTCTTTCTAAAAATTGTGCCTCGTCTACCAAAATACAATCTAAATTATATTTAATTTTATGTTTACTAATAATATCATAAATATTATCGGTTTTTCTAATAATATAATCAGTCTTTAACTCACTATTATCACGAGATACAATCTTATCATTTCCTTTCGTATCTATTCCTGGTTTAATAACAATTGCATCTTTACCTTTTTCTTTATAATTATACCAAACTTTCATTATATCCCTTGTCTTACCACAACCCATTGCACCATACCTAAAATACAGTTTAGCCATTAATATCTACTTCCCTATCTTGCTCTTGGATGAGCTTTATTATATATTTCTCTAATTTTATCATCACTAACATGTGTATAAATGCTTGTCGTATTAAGTGATTCATGTCCTAGTAAGTCCTTAACGCTCACTAAATCAGCTCCATTATTAAGCATCTCCGTTGCAAATGTATGTCTTAACATATGAGGACTAACATGTTCTTGAATACTAGCTTTAAAAATAATATCATCAATAATCTTTCTAACATACCGTGTACTTAATCTATTACCATCTTTATTTAAGAATAAATATTCACTATTATGAATATCAACTTGTCTTCTTCCACGATGTAAATAATCATCTAAAGCTTCTTTTGTATTATTACCAAAGACGACAATTCTTTCCTTATCACCTTTACCAAGCACTATAATTGTTCTATCATTAACATTAATATCACTAAGTTTTATATTAACTAGTTCATTCACTCTAAGTCCTGTTGCATAAAGCATTCTAATAATTAACAAATTACGCATCCCAATCCATGTTCTCGTATTAGGAATTAAAAACATTTTATCAATATCATCTTCCTTAACATACTTAGGTAATGACTTATCTTTCTTAGGATTTTTAATCATTTTAAAATAATTAATATCAACAATGCCTTTTTTTACTAAATAATTATAAAAACTTCTTAAACTACTTAGTTTTCTTGAAATACTACTTTTACTGGCATCAAGTTCATATAGATGCATTAAATATTCGTTAACGTCTTCTTTTTTAATATTTATATTATTACTGGTAAATTCCATAAACTCGAGTAAATCTACACGATAATTAACAATCGTATTATCAGCATGTTTTTTAACTACAACTAAATATTCTAAAAAATCATCGACATACTTCATTTTTTAATTCCTACTTCGATTAATAATATTATCACGTAATTCATCATATTTTAGCCCAGTTAACTCCTGTAACATTAATAATTCATCATTAAGTTCTTGTAATTTATCCTTCTTTGACTTTGGACTTTGAAAATCAAATAGCGCTGCTTTTTCTCCCTCTAGTTTATGAGCAATCTCATCCATATCATAACGTGATAATTTGTCCATTGCTAAAGCATGTTCTTCATCCGATTCCCTACCATGTCTAAGTAAACTATCAATTACAAAATCTCCAGATTGAAATAATCCAAAATCAGTTCTATCTACCATCTCATCAGTTTTAATTTCTTTCTTAATCTTAACTGGATATCCCGCATATTTCAACGTAAAATAAGCATCTCTAACTTTTTTATATCCGCCATTAAGAAAAGAACTAACTGCTAATTCAATCTCATCATTCGTAATATCTCTAATATGACTAACATATTCCTTAATTGCTGCATGTTTAACATTTCTAATACCTGCTTTATCACTAATAATTCTTCCAGGATCGTCCTTATAAAATTTTGCATACATCATCTTAACACTACTAATAACATAGTCATCCCCGCTATATTTAACAGGCATTTTTACTACTTTATTCATACCACTATTCTTTTCTTTAAATTGATGTATTACATAAATTCTTTTCAAATCACTTAATTTAATTTTTAAATCAAACATTTTTTGAATACTTGAAAACAAGCTCTTGTCATCATCAAAATAAAATGTAAATTCATCTAAACGCTTAATATCTTTAAATGTTATATTAATAACTCTTCCATCTAATTCAAATACTAATCTGTAATTATTCATTTTATTTCTCCTTAATGGCCTCAGCCATCTTTTTCCATAAACCATTACCCGAATAATTAAGAATACCTACTTTATATATTCTAAGGCCATATTTTATAAGTAGATAAATAGTTCCAATTAATAGTGCAATACTAATCATTAAATCAATAGCATTAACCTCTCCCATTACATATAACGTAGGTGCTAATAAAGAAGATACAAATGGAATATAACTCATTATTTTAATAAAGATACTACCCTTAAATACTCCAGCCATCACTGATAAATAATATCCTACCAAAGATATCACAGTAATTGGTGTTTGTAATTGTTGAAAGTCCTCTAAATTAGTTGTCATACTAGCTAAAATTCCTGCCAATAATGAATAAGCAATAAACGTTAAAATAAGCATCACAATAAGAACTGGAATTATTAAAGTAATTGAACTTACAATTCCTGAAGTATTAATGTTTACCGTATCGATAACCGACATAATATCTCCATCAACCCCTTGAAGTATATCTCCACCACTAACAATAAATCTAATAATAACACCAATAAACCCATATGCGAGAAGTAATAAGCTTTGTATTAACACAAAAGCATTTGATGATATTACTTTAGATAAGAAATGTATCTTAGGACTAACATTGGAAATAATTATTTCCATGCTTTTAGTAGTTTTTTCTTCATTAACTTCAGCCCCAATCATTTGAACTAAAAACATTATTAACATAAAAACTGGTAAAGTAATTACCTGCATAACTGTCGAAATAAGCAATCCGTCTTCCTTACTGTCTTCAGATAAAACAATATCATCAATAGTAACAACACCTTCAATATCTGCATACATTTCTTTAGTAATTCCATATTTTTCAAGAGCTATTTCACTTCGAGCATTATTTAGTGATGTTGTAATTAATGTATTTGTAATTGTTCCAACCTTTTCGTTACTAACCATTGTTGCCTTTAAATAATTATCTTTATCTTCTTCAATTAAAAGCAAAACGTTATCATTTTCTTTAATCTCTGCAACACCTTCATCATAACTTTTATCGTATATATTAACTTCAACATTATCATAATCTTTAATATATTTACTACCAGCCATATAGTTATTCTTGAAAGTATCAAAGACATTGGCTTTATCAATTACTAATATTTGTCTTGTTTCATCAAAATCTCCCCCAAATAGTTTAATAATACTATCAACATTAATTAAACCAACAATAAGAACCAAAAACAATAAATTAGCAATATAAAACCATTTAGTTTTAATTTTTTTATTAAGGCTCATCCTTGTTAAAAACCATAATTTACGCTTCATATTTATCACCTACAATACTTATAAATATTTCATTTAAACTAGGATCTTCAACACTAAATTTCATAATATTATCATATTTAGAAATAAGCTTAAATAATTTATTTACATAACTCTCATCTTTAATTGAAATAACATATTCATCTTTCACTTTTTCAATCTTCAAAACGCCATCACATTCTAATATCTTATTCTTATCGATATCCCCTTTAACTATCAAATTTTTCTTTTTATAATTTTTCTTTATTTCTGATAGCTTTCCTTGTAATACACTTTTACCTTTTACCAAAACAACTAATTCTTCACAAAATAATTCGACATGTTCCATACGATGTGATGAGAAGATAATGCTCGTTCCTTTTTCTTTAAGTTCTAAAATCACACTTTTAAATAATTCAACATTAATTGGATCCAATCCTGAAAATGGTTCATCTAAAATTAACAATTTAGGTTCATTAATAATAGCTGATATAAACTGTACTTTTTGTTGATTACCCTTAGATAATTCCTTTATTTTACGATTTTTATATTCACTTATTCCGAATTTTTCTAACCAATAATCTAGCTTTTTTTCAATTTTATTTTCAGGAATTGATTTTAATACTCCATAATAAACAATTTGTTCTAAAACAGTTAGTTTAGTTAATAAACTACGTTCTTCTGTTAAAAAGCCCAATTTATCACTAATTGTATAATTAATATGTTCGCCATCTATTGTTATATTGCCAGTATAATCATCAATTAAACCTAAAATCATTCTAAAGGTTGTCGTTTTTCCAGCTCCGTTTAATCCGAGAAGTCCAAATATGCATCCATCATTAACCTGAAAGCTTAAATTATCTACTGCAAGTACATCTCCATATTTTTTACTGACATTTTCTACTTTTAACATAATTTCTCCTTACTTAGCTTGCTTTGAAAGAGCCTCTTTAGCTGCCTCTTGTTCAGCTATTTTTTTACTTCCCCCAGTTCCCTTTCCTAAGACAATACCATCAACTAATACCTGACAAACAAAAGTCTTATCATGACTAGGACCAGTCTCAGAAATAATCTCATATGTTACGCTTTTTTTATCTGTCTGAACCAGCTCTTGAAGTGTCGATTTATAATCATGTAAAAAATCAACTTTTTTATCAATATATTTAGTAATTATATTAAGTACCATATCTTTAGTAAAATCAAGCCCTTTATCGAGATATGTAGCTGCTACAAATGCTTCAAATACATCAGCAAGTATCGTATCATTAGGGCCAGTTTCTAATTCACTTCCACCTAGTTTAATATCAGCCTCAAACTTTAAATCTTTAGCATATGTGGCTAAGGCTTCTTCGCAAACATATCTTGCTCTCATCTTAGTCATAACTCCTTCAGGATACTGTCTTTCCTTATATAAGTATTCACTAAGAATAAATTCTAAAATAGCATCCCCTAAAAATTCTAATCTTTCGTAATTAGCAAAAGAAGGATTTTCATTACTATAAGACGTGTGTGTAAATGCCTCGTAATATAAATTAATATTAGTTGGATTAAGATCTAACGTTTTAAATATTTTCATTTATTTCACCTTCATAATAATTTTATCAAAATCTATAATTAAAGTCTATATCCTAAAAGTAAAAAAGTTTAATTTATTATATTTTTTTAAAATAGTTTGCTATATAAAAAAAGACTACTTACGTAGTCTTACTCAACTGTTACTGATTTAGCCAAATTCTTTGGCTTATCAATATCACATCCACGTTCTAAAGCTACATAGTAAGCAATTAATTGTAATGGTATAATCGTTAAAATCGGATCTAGTAAAGGATTAATGTTTTTTATAATTATTTTATAATCATAAAAATCACCTTCACTATCTAACTCTTTCGTAGTTAAATATATTACATTAGCACCTCTTGCTTTGACTTCTTTTAAATTGCTAATTGTTTTACTAGCAATTTTTTGATCGGTCACAATACCAATTACTGGCGTATTTTTCTCAATCAAAGAGATTGTGCCATGCTTAAGTTCTCCAGCCGCATAAGCATCACTATGAATATATGATATTTCTTTAACTTTTAAAGATGCTTCCATTGAAATTGCATAATCGATACCTCTACCAATATAAAAGATATCTCTTTGTTTAGATAGCACCTTAGCAATTTGTTTTACTTTTTTATCTAAAGATAATATTTCTTCCATAATAACTGGCAATTTTTTTAAAGATATTTGAAAGTTATTAATTTCTTTTAAATCTTTTATTGCACAATTTCTATATGCTAATTTGGCTAAAACTAATACTTGAGCAATATATGCTTTTGTCGTAGCCACCGCTATTTCACTACCAGCCTCAGTATAGATAACATAATCGACTTCTCGCGCAATAGAACTCTCAGGAACATTAATTATTCCTAACGTTCTACATTTATGCTTTTTAGCAACTTTCACTGCTTCGAGTGTATCAGCCGTTTCACCTGATTGTGAAATAGCAATAACTAACGTATTCTTGTCAATAAACAATTTTTTATAACGAAATTCACTAGCTATTTCAACTATTACGGGTTTATCGACGTATGTTTCTAATAAGTATTTACCAACTAATCCTGCATGCATTGCACTACCACAAGCTACTATCAAAATTTGTTTATACCTGGAAATATCTGGAACACTATTCAAAGATATCATTCGTCTTACCACAGCCGGTTGTTCATATATTTCTTTTAGCATAAAATGGTCAAAGCCATTTTTGTTTATTTCACTTGCATTTCCCTCAAAAGTTTTAATATTATAATTAACTTGTTTATTATCATTATCAAAGATAAAAACTTCTTCTTTTGTTATTTTGGCATAATCTCCATCATTTAATGTTATATATTTATTAGTATATTCAATAATTGCCGGAACATCGGAAGCAATAAAATTTTCATCTTTTCCTAAGCCAATAATCAACGGACTATTTTTCTTAATTGCATATAAAGTGTCTTTTTCCTTATCGCAAATTAATGCAATAGCATAAGCTCCGCTTACTTTTTGCTTAAACTCTTTTATACTTAATAAAATATCATTATTTTTTTCATATAAATATTCTAATAAAACAGCTGCTACTTCGGTATCAGTATCACTCTTAAAAGTATATCCCTTATCTATTAGTTTATTTTTTAATTCTTGATAATTTTCAATAATACCATTATGAACTATTGTAATATGCTTACATTTATGTGGATGTGAATTTACTTTGTTGACAATACCATGTGTAGCCCATCTTGTATGGCCAATACCTATATAAGCATAATCATCATTATCGATAATTTTCTCTAAATCATTAATACGACCAACTGTTTTTTTAATTATTAAAGAATTATCTTTAATATAGGCAATACCAGATGAATCATAACCACGATATTCAAGATGCTTTAAACCATTTATCAATACATTTAAAGCTTTTTTATTTTTACCTATATACCCAACAATTCCACACATATTTTCTCCTTGTATATTATATGTATGATATATATTTTGTTATAATTTTAATTTTATTTTTTGTTATATATCTTACGAAGTAGTTACTCCGTGATAGAATCCGCCGAATTTTCGATAACTATCAACCTCGTCACCAATTTAATGGTCTGGCGCTCATTATTATGTTTAACCTCCCTTATATAATAACTAGTGTCATTATATCACTTATAATAAAATTTGTAAAATTGACTATATAGCAAATAAAAAAACTCACATATGTGAGCTTATTTTGTTTCTTTTTTTGTAGCTGTTTTCTTAGCAGTTGTAGTTTTCTTTGTTGAAGATGAAGTTGTTTCTTTTTTAGTATCAGCTTTTTTTGTAGTTGTTTTCTTAGTAGTTTCCTTTTTTTCCTCTTTTGCATCAGTTACAACTTTTTCTTCTTTTTTAGCAGGAACACTTACAGTTTTTGGAGTGTAAGCCTTTCCATCTAATGCATCTTTAGCAATATGTACTAAATCAGCAAATGCTTCTTTATTATCAATAGCTAACTCTGATAACATTTTTCTATTAACAGTAACGCCAGCCTTATTTAATCCATTAATAAATTTTGAATAACTAATTTCATTTTCTCTACATGCTGCATTAATTCTTGCAATCCATAATTTTCTGAAGTTTCTCTTATTTTGTCTTCTATCTCTAAATGCATATTCTCCAGAATGCATAAGTTGTTCATGTGCTGTTTTATATAGTCTATGTTTGCTACCAAAATATCCTTTAGCTTCTTTTAATACTTTTTTTCTTCTTGCACGTGCAATAGTGCCACCTTTAACTCTTGCCATTGTCTATCCTCCTATATTAAATCTTTAATTCTCTTGTAGTCTGATTTGTGTAGTTCACTTTTGTTTCTTTTTTGTCTGTTTGTCTTTGCAGAACGCTTTCCAGTATTATGTAATACGCCTTGACTAGGGATAGCAATGCTACCACTTTTTCTTACTTTAAATACTTTCTTCATTCCTTTGTGAGTTTTCATCTTATTTTTCTTTACTTTTGTCATATCTGTTCTCCTTTTATTTTTTAGGTGTTAATTGCATATACATAGAACGACCTTCCATTTTTGGTTCAGTTTCTATCTCTGCAATATCAGAAAGTTCATTACTAAATCTAAGTAACACATCTTTAGCTAGTTCTGGATGAGAAATTTGACGTCCTTTAAAACGAATGCTAGCTTTAATTTTAGCACCTTTCTCAAGATTTTTACGTGCGTTCTTAACACGCGTATTAAAATCATGAACATCAATTGTCGTCGATAATCTAAATTCTTTTGTCTCAACGATAGCTTCTCTTTGTTTTTTCAAAGCATCTTTTGCTTTCTTTTTCTTTTCATAACGGAATCTATTATAATCCATTATTTTACATACTGGTGGATTAGCATTTTCACTCATAAGTACCAAATCAAAGCCAGCATATCTAGCTAACGTCAAAGCATCTTGTTTAGATTTAACGCCTAATTGTTCTCCATTTGGTCCAATAACCATCATTTCTTGTGCTCTTATCCCTTCATTAATTGGGTTTTCCCTTTCCTTTGTTATAAATAACACCTCCATAGAAAAATGAATACAGAAACTACCTGTATTCATCTAATTCACCTAACAACTAATACTCAATTGCTTAAATATTCATCAAGGCTTTTTACCCATTAGTTATGTCTAATCAGGTGAGATAAATACATCTACTTTCCGTTTCTCGTTTAAGATTATATTATACTTTATGACAAAAGTCAAGCACAAATAGCAATATTTTTGCATATTTTATACTAGGTGATACGATGATCAATAATTTCTTCAATTGTTTTAAATTCTTTGTTGGATTAAAACTGATTACTCTTTTGCTATGTATCGTTCTAGTTATCGTCATTTTATATCATTTTATTATTACATTAATTATTCCATGCTTTATTAATGTACTTATTTTACTTATCGAGTTTTTGGCTTTTATCTGTCTTTTGTTTTATACTATATTTTTTCCTTAATTCCTTTGTCTTATATAAATAATCAATTAATCTTCTTACCGTCAAAACATATTTATATTCCGTTGGTTCAATCATTATTTTACTAGGAATAGATATTATTGTCAAAAATAAAGTCAATTCTGATTTTGTTAAAGGATATTTACTTAAATAAATATCTAAAAGATTACTAAAATCAAAATCTAGATAATGATTCTTATATAAACTAATCAAATCATAGATTGGCATATCAAAATTTGCATTATCCCAACTAATAAGATATGGTTTATCATTTTTAAGATAATGCTCTAATTTAACATTATTATGAATAGTAACTAAACGAACTTTATTTTCATTTTTAATAAGTTCATACCATTCTTCAATATTATTTTTTGCATAATTTAAAGATGAATATATCAATGATATATTTCTTGCAATTAAATAATTTGCTGGCGACATATATATTTCACTATCGATATTATCAATAAGACTATTATAATATTTATACACTTCGTCAATATTTTTATTAATAGACTCATAAATATATTTAAAATAATCGATATCCATCTCCTTATAAAAAGTTGTTTTACTATGTAATAAACTTAAAAGAAGTGTTAAATCGATTATTTTTTGCTCATTAGGCTCATCAATATCATTTATATATTCATAATAAAAATTATCATCATCTTCATTAATAATACTAGGAAAATAATCAAATGACCGTGACAATAAATAAGCATAAGTCTTATCTAAAGACTTTTTTTTAGGTTTAATAACATATTTATCGTCAATAATTTTAACACTATTTTTAATAGTTATTCGATTAATCATTTTTCTTAACAGCTGGTATTATTAATTTATCACCTGTTTTAATATCTTCGATATTATTATATTTAGAGAGTTCTTCTTTAGTTACATCATATTTTTCCATTATCTTTTCCAAAGAATCATTCTCAGTCACAGGATATACATGATATGTAACATATTCTTCTTTCTCATTAAAACCATTAAAAATATTTACATCAGTATTAGTATTAATATTATTATTTTCTATATCAATATCATCTTTTTTATTATCAACCATTTTTTCCTCCTTCTTATTGCCTAACATCTCATCTAATAAATCTAAATTGTCACCGATATTAACTCGTTCCGGTTCAAAGGTTTCACAGACTTCTGATACATCTTCTTTCGCTGTTTCTTCTCTTTCGGTAATTTCTTCTTCGGATGTATCGCCAATACCATCTGCTTTTTTTGGTTCTTCTTCACTCGCTTTAAGTTCTCTAAACTCGTCTTCAGTAAATAATTCATCTTCTGTTTTTGGTATTGAAACTGCAGGTGGTTCTATGACTTCTCCATCAATATACATATCAATGTTTATTTTTAGATGATTACGATCTATTAATTCATAACGAAAATCATCAATATCAAATATTAATGTGTCTAAATTATAATCACAACCTAATGCCACGTCAAATGGTAATGTAAAAGAAAACTTTTCCTTATCAAGTTGACCATCTGTCATTTTATATTCACCAGTAACATAAAACTCACCACTTACTTCATCACTAGTTTTAGTAAAAGCATGTTCTAAAGAAATAGCCGTAATCTCGCAAACATCAGTATCAAAGGTTAAAATATTATTAAATGGTATTATTTTTTTCATAAAATCTTCCTTTCAGTTAAATAATATGCATGATATTTTTGAAAATGAGTTTTTTCTTTATTTATAAAGGAAAAAAGCATGTCGAATCATGTTGCAATGTCAACCAAATGTAAAAAGAATTTGACTTGTCTGCCAAATTATGGTATCATTGAGAACGTGATTGCGTATGAAAGATGAGCGGTATTTAATTAAGAAAATTACGAAAAGAATCATGGAAATATTTGTATTTCCAATATCTATTATGATAGGACTTACATTTATAATGGGGTTTTATTATGAACGTAATATCTACACAAAATTAAATGATATTACAGTAGAACTTGGTGATAAATTGCCTGAAGAAATTACTCGTTATATGAATCTTTTATCAAATGACAGTAATTTAGCACTTGAAAATAGTGTTCCAGTCGATGAAGATGGTAATACAAAGATTATTGGTACTTTTAGTTATTATTTAGTTTATAATGATACTAACTACAAGTTCAGTAAACTTACAAATTCTAAATCGACAGTAACTGTAATTGATACAATCAAACCTACTATTAAGGTTAAAGAGAATGTCGAAATTGATTATAATAGCGAATTCTCCGTATCAGATATTGCTGAATGTATTGACCTATCTGGTTGTAAGATGACTGTTAAGGAGGCAGTCGATACAAAAAAGAGCGGCAAATACGAAGTAAATATTACAGCTATCGATGGTGCTAATAATGTTAGTTATGCAAAAACAACATTTAAAGTTAAAGAAAAGCCAAACCCTGTATATGTATATCAAGGTAATTATACCTTGAATATTGAACAGAATAATATTAAAAATTCATCACTAAGTGATGATGAAAAAGCAGCGTTACGTGTACAAGTTGCTAATTTCTCAAAACAATTTGTTGGTAACCCTTATGTATATGGTGGTACATCACTTACTAATGGTACCGATTGTTCTGGATTTACAATGAGTATTTATGCTAATTTTGGCTATTCACTACCTAGATCTTCTGGAGATTATTACGGCGTTGGCATGGCTGTTAGTGAAAATGAATTGCTTCCAGGTGACATTGTCGTATATCCTGGACATGTAGGCTTATACGTTGGTGGCGGTATGATGGTTCATGCAGCAACCCCTCAAAGTGGTATTGTATATGCCCCAATGTATGATGGATATAGAGTATATCGAAGAGTTATTTATTAATAACCCTTCTTTTTTTATATTCTAAAATAATATAAATAATTAGCAAAATAGCCCCAACAAGTAAAAATATAAGTCCTCTTTTAACCGTTTTAGATAATATTAAAGTTGCAATCTTACCTATATTAACAAAAGTTATCTTTCCCCTAATATAACTATTTAATCCCCTATTAAGTATAATAATTAAATAACCAGATATAATCAAAATATAACTATTATATTTTATAACTTTTAATATATCTTTTACTAAATATATCTCTCCTAAAGTTAATAAAACAATTAAAATAATCATGCAATTTCTCCTATATTTGATACTTCTGTATCATATAAATAATCAGAAATGTCTTTAATATATTCTTTAGCTTTTAAAGCCACCTTTTCTTTAAGCATTTCATTAATTGTATCATCCTGGTTTAGAGCATTAATAATCAGTTCATAAATTTCCAAATTAGATAGTTTTGACTCGTTATGAAGTTTATATGCCACAATATTATTTAATACTACATCTAAAGCCTCATTTAAAAAAACAGAATCCATTAAAATTTGAGCTTCCTCATTAGTTATTTCTAACTCTCTAACTGTATCGTAATATATTTGATTATACGTTCCATCATCATTAATTACAAAATCTCTAATAGTAATACTATTAACTATTTCACTTTTACCATCTTTATCAAAAACATTAATAATAACCGCATAAGTACTAGATACAACATATAATATTATTAAGATAATACTTAATACTAAAATGCTAATTGTTGTCACCCTTTTGCTCATTATTTCACCTCTATTTTTATTATTAACAGTGATAAAAAAAAGATGCAAAAAAAGAAAATACTTCTCGTCAGAAATATTTTCTTATTATCGTACGATTTATTTATCTATAATATAATAAGTCAAACCACCATAATTGTTATACTGCATCCGTTAAAAAATCCACAAACTTATTATATATTTTTTCCTAGTAATCACTTACATTTAATTTTGTTATTTAGATAATATATAGAGTGTTATAACTACCAAGTTACATTAGCATTAGCTACAGCACAAGGCATTGAATCAAATTTATTAATAACTGACGAATCAAAATCAATACCACCAATATGAATAACATGATTTGCGGCTTGTGTTGAAGTAACCGTCGTAGTTGAATGCGCGTAATCACCGCACATAGTCAAACCTGTTATAGTACCTGATGTATTTTTAGCAACATCAAAATATAAACCTGATGATAAAGACACAAATGACGAAGGAAGTTTATAAACAACACTGCCACCAGTTGATGTACTCTTTCTATCATAATATAAATATGACGTTGTATATCCACCACTTGAACTACCATAAGTATAACTAAAATATACTGATGAATCAATTTTTACATCGTTATACATGCCAATACCAATAACATCGTAACTTTTATTACTTGGTATTTTT
>CAMOMI010000021.1 GCA_946619755.1 uncultured Clostridia bacterium | reverse complement strand
TAAATAGTTATTTCCTATTAAAAGGAGAAAAATACTATAATGAGAATGTGGGGGCCGAATAATGTATATAGAAATATTAATTATTGGTGTAATAATCTTTGCCGTTCTAATCTATAATGGTACTATCTCATCATCAAAGTTCTTTGGTGAAAATAAAGGATTATTTGAATTACTCCAAGAAAAAGATTATGAATTTCTTTTGAGAGCTAAATATGGAGAACGTGTATACGATGTTAGTCAAGTGTTTAGAAAACGTGTCTTTAAAGGTTTAATAGCCACGGTTGTTGTTATATTCGTATTTATAACAAATCTTAAGCCATTATATATCTTAATAGCTATTGTATTTGGATATCTAATTTTTAAAACACAATATTTTGATTTAAAGAAATTTTATAAGAATCACTTAAACACAATCGATTCATTACTACCATATTACTTAAAAAGTTTGGAAGTATTGGTTCAACACTATACAGTTCCAGTAGCCTTAGCAAGATCAATTGAAGATGCCCCAGAAGTATTTAAACCAGGCTTAAGAGAGCTTGTTGCCAAAATAGATGCTGGTGATTCTACAGTTGATCCATATATGGCATTTGCCAATCAATATCCTGTAAGAGACTCTATGAGAATGATGAGACTATTATATCGTTTAAGTTTAGGTGAACAAGACAAAAAACATGAGCAAATGTTATCATTTTCAAAAACGGTATCTTCTCTTCAATTAAAAGCAAGAGAACAAAAATATCGTGCTAGACTTGACAAAATGGAAAAACAAACAATGACAATGCTTATGTGTACTGGTGGAGCTTCACTAGTATTAATGTTAATCGCTTCATTCTCAATGATAGGCGGATAAAGTGTAAAAAAAAGTAAAATATATAGAATAATCAAATAAAGTATGATATAATTTAAACATAATGATAGGGAGGTGAAATAAATGAAAGAAGCAACAGGTGAAGTATCAATGACAGTTGTAACTTTAGTAGCTATCGCTGTTATCGGAGCTATTTTAGCCTTATTCTGGAAACCAATTACAGAAAAGATTCAAAATTTATGGTCAAATGGAGAAACTACTACAAATACACATGTACCAACAGATCTAAAATAAATATTTTTATTAAACATATTTGCTATAACCTAATTCTATATGAATTAGGTTATAGCAAATGATAATCTAATGTAGATTATTTACTATAATTAGGGTGTAACATACATGCTAATTATCGTAAGTAATTTAATAGGTAGGTGAGAAAACATGAGAGATGCTTTTGGCGGTTCTTTTATGATAAGACTATTTTTAGTGTTTTTAATTATCTATATGGGTTTTACTGCCATTGCTATTAATTATGCAAAAGCCTTTAAAGTTAAAAACAAAGTAATTGATTATATCGAAGATAATGAGATTGCTGATATGCATAATATGCCCGCATATGAATTTGACAAAATGTCAGAGTATTTCGAAAGAGAAATATTAGGAGCTATGAATTATCGTGTAGATAAAAATCAAATGGATTGTACAGGTGAAAATGTGCAATACTGTGATAATGGTATTAAAATAATGCAAATAAACACATCTGGAAACAATAATAAAATTGGTAATTATTACCGCGTAGAAACCGAGATAATATGGAGTATTCCGTTTATCAATAAATTGCTAGCTTTAGGTGACAATTCGCAAAGTGGTGGAATTTCCTATGGTAAATGGCGTATTAGTGGAGAAACAAGACCAATCGTTATTGATCCAAAATAAAATAGATATATGAAAGCAGGTGAGGACAAATGAGAGATTCATTTGGTGGAGTATTTATGATAAGACTAATGTTAGTATTCTTATTTATCTATGTCTCATTTACTGCCGTATCACTTAATTATGCAAAAGCTTTCAGAATTAAAAATAAAGTAATTGACCTCATTGAACAAGAAGAAATTCTTGATTTAAATGCATATTTTGCTCAAGGAGATGGCGCTGGAACCAGTAAAATAGATAAAATACTTAATGATGCAAATTACAATAAAGAATGTAATAATGGTAATGGCATAATTTCTGATGTTGGAGAACCTAGTGCTTATTGTTATCGTGGTATTATTATCGAAGAAAGTGGTAAAAATGTTAAAGGTAATATTGTTATCTATAATGTTTACACTTATGCTGACTGGAATTTAGGAACACTAAATTTGATTCTTGCACTAAGTGGTCAAAATAAAAACTCTAGAGGTAATGTAAATGGAACATGGGAAATAAGTGGCGAAGCTAGGGTAAAAGATCGACTAACAAGTAATAAATAAGGGAGTTGTGAGAATGAATGTAATTGTTGGAAATAAAAATCAAAATTTATTAAATAGTTTAGATGTTGATATTATTAAATCCATTAATGGTGAATTTAGTGTTGATGAAATTATTGGCACTTTTTCTAATTTCTTCTTCAATCGCATGTTTCTTGATATAACTGCTATTAAAGATTATATGGATATTGCCAATATGCAAAAATTAACTTTAAATCTTGAAATGGATAAAGTAATTCTTCTACTGGATAATACCCTTATGTCTAATAATGAATACTTATCTAAACTTATAAGCATGGGTATTTATAACTTTGCAAATAACAAAGAATCATTAATGTATTTATATAATCATCCAAATACTTACAAAGATGTTGCTCATATTCATCAACTATCATCTTCTGTAACAACTGGTATAGCAGATAACTCTTCTGAAAATGATGGTAAAAAGTCTGTTCTTGTTAGAACAGCAAAAGTAATTGGGTTTAAAGATGCAACTTCTGGAGCAGGTGCTACTACATTAATCTATATGTTAAAAAAATTCTTATCAGAAAAAGATTATGTTGTTGCTATTGAAGTAAATAAAAATGATTTTGGATTTTTTAATGAAAAAGATATGTATTCAGTTAATCAAAATAATTTAGATGCTGCTATTAATAAATTTGGAACTGCTAATACAATATTAGTGGATTTAAATAATAATGATGGTACTTTATGTGACCAAGTTGTTTATTTAATGGAACCAAGCACTATTAAACTTAATAAGATGTTATTAATTAATAAAGATATCTTTGATAAAATAATTGGTAAGAAACTTATATTGAATAAAAGCTTACTTTCAAGTAAAGATGTCAAAGACTTTGAATCAGAGTCTCATGCTACCGTTGTGTTTAATGTTCCACCATTAAATGAAAGAATGGATAATAAAGAAGTTTTAGAAAATTTAGTAAAAGAATTAGAAATATAAAGTAATTAATTATTACTTTTTTTCTTTTATAATATATGATAAAATACTTAAAGAGGGAAAAATATGATTAAAATTATTTGCGTTGGGAAAATAAAAGAAAACTATCTAAAAGAAGGTATTATGGATTATTTAAAAAGAATTAATAAATATCATAAAACTACTATTATTGAATTACCAGATAGTAATATTATAAATGAAGGCGACGAAATCATAAAACATCTTGATAATAAAGATTATCTAATTGCAATGTGCATTGAAGGAAATAATCTATCATCTGTTGAATTATCTGATAAAATTGATAAAACATTTATTACAAATCCATCTATTACTTTTATTATTGGAGGATCTGATGGTATTAGAGAAGATATTAAAAATAAGTGCCATTATAAATTATCATTTTCCAAAATGACATTTCCACATGGCTTGTTTCGAATAATATTATTAGAGCAAATATATCGTAGTTTTAAAATACTTAATAACGAATCGTATCATAAGTAGGTGAAGTATGAAAATAGGAAATGTTGAATTAACTGGTAATGTTATTTTAGCTCCAATGGCTGGAGTTTGTAATAGTGCCTTTAGAAAAATATGTAAAGAAATGGGTGCTTCTTTAGTATGTGCTGAAATGGTTTCGGATAAAGGAATGATCTATAATAGTAAAAAAACTAAAGAAATGCTCTATTTTGAAGAAAGTGAAAGACCAATTTCACAACAAATATTTGGTAGTGATAAAGAAACTTTTGTTGAAGCCGCTAAGATGGTTTATGAAATAATGCACCCAGATATTATCGATATTAATATGGGATGCCCTGTTCCTAAAGTAGCCATTCGTTCTCAAGCAGGTTCAGCTCTGCTAAAGAGTCCTCCTCTTATTTATGATATTGTTAAATCAGTTGTTGCTGCTGTTCCTATCCCAGTAACTGTAAAAATACGTAGTGGTTGGGATATGAATTCAATAAATGCCGTCGAAGTAGCCAAAATATGTGAAAAAGCTGGAGCAAGTGCTATTACTGTCCATCCACGTACTAGAAGTCAATTATATAGTGGTAAAGGTGATTTAAATATTATTAAAGAAGTAAAAGAGGCCGTTTCAATTCCAGTAATTGGTAATGGTGATATTACTGATATTGAAAGTGCTAAGCATATGTTAGAGTATACCAAATGTGATGCAATTATGATTGGCAGAGGTGCCCTAGGGAATCCCTGGATTTTTAAAGAGATAGATACTTATTTAAAGACAGGAGATATATTACCAAAACCAAGTTATGAAGAAAGAATTAAAATGTGTTTTAAGCATCTAGACTATTTATTAAAAATAAAGAATGAAACTGTCTCAGTACTAGAAATGCGCAGTCATATTGCATGGTACATTAAAGGTATGCCATATCACAAAGAAATAAAAAATGAAGTTTTTAAGGCTAAAACTACCAAAGAAATAACGGAAATACTTGATAATTACTTAAAAAAATTATATAATTAATGCAGAAAGATTATTTTTTTGAAGGGATGATAATATGAAGGCTTCATTTGGAAGTAGACTGGCAGCATATATTATTGACTTTTTCATATTAACTATATTAGTTTCAGTAATTTGTTCTGCTTTACCAGTAAAAAATAATGATATAAATAAAGAAATAACCGAAATAGCAAATAAAATGATTAATAATGAAATAGCACCAGAAGAATATTATAAAGAGTATAAAACACTTTTATATACTAACGAAAAAGAAGGACTTGTTGAGACAGGTATAAGCTTACTTTTAACATTTGGTTATTTTATTGTCTTTCAGTACATGAACAATGGTCAAACACTAGGTAAGAAATTACTTAAGATTAAAGTTGTTGATAATGAAACTAAAAAGCCTACTACAATTATTAGAGGATTACTTCGAAGTATCTTTATCTTTAACATTTTATCAAGTAGTTATAGTATATTATTAATTAAAATATTATCAAAAAATACCTTTATAACAGGTCATATGATTTTAACTGATGTTGAATCTATTGTGGCCTTAATTTGTATTATCTTTGTATTATATCGTAAAGATGGTAGGGGCTTACACGATTTAGTAGCTAATACCATCGTAGTAAAAGAAGAGGGTGAATAACATGCGAGAATTTACAGATCAAGAATTAATTAGAAGAGAAAAGGCAGAAAAACTTAAAGAATTAGGCTTAGATCCATATGGACATCGTTTCGATAGAACGGCTTGGAGTAGTGATATTAAAGAAAAATATCAAGATGTAGAACATGATGCTTTCGAAAATATAACTGATGAATTTATCATAGCTGGCCGTATAATGTTCATAAGAAAAATGGGAAAAGCATCATTCTTTACAATTCAAGATAAATTAGGGAAAATTCAAATATATATATCTATAAATGATGTTGGTGAAGAAACATACGAACTATTTAAAAGTGCTGACATTGGTGATATTGTCGGCGTTCGTGGTCGAGTAATGAAAACTAGAACTGGTGAAGTAACTCTAAAATGTTTAGAATACACGCACTTAGTTAAAGCATTAAAACCATTACCAGAAAAATTCCATGGATTAACTGATATTGAAGAAAGATATCGCCGTCGTTATGTAGATTTAATCATGAACGAAGATTCTAAAAAAATAGCTTTTGCTAGACCAAAAATAATTCGTTCAATACAAAGATTTATGGATGGCAGAGGCTTTACTGAAGTTGAAACACCTGTTTTATCTACATTACTAACCGGTGCTTCAGCAAGACCATTTGAAACTCATCATAATACTCAAAACCTAGACATGTATTTACGTATTGCACTAGAGTTACCACTAAAAAGATTATTGGTTGGTGGAATGGAAGCTGTATATGAAATTGGTAGAGTATTTAGAAATGAAGGAATGGATCCTAGACACAATCCTGAATTTACAATGATGGAAGCTTACCTAGCATATTCTGATTTAGCAGGTATGATGGAACTAACTGAAAGTATGTTTAAGCGCATAGCTGAAGAAGTTTATGGTAAATATACTTTTAATTGGTATGGAAATGAAATAGATTTATCTAAACCATTTAAAAAGATTAGTATGGTTGATTCAATTAAAGAAAAAACAGGAATTGATTTCTTGAAAATCACTTCTGTTGAAGAAGCTTTAAATCTTGCTAAAGAACATGATATCGAAGTTGAAAAGCATCAAGAAAACATCGGTCATATTATTAATTTGTTCTTTGAAAAATATGTTGAGGAAACATTAATTCAACCAACCTTCTTGTATGGTCATCCAGTTGAAATTTCTCCACTTACAAAGAGGAATCCTGATGATCCAAGATTTGTTGATCGTTTCGAATTATTTATTGGCGGCAAAGAATTCTGTAATGCTTATACAGAACTAAATGATCCAATTGATCAATTGGAAAGATTTGAAGATCAATTAAAAGAAAGAGAATTAGGAAATGATGAAGCCAATGACATTGATATGGACTTTATTGAAGCCCTTGAATATGGCATGCCACCAGCTGGTGGAATTGGCTATGGAATAGACAGAATGTGTATGTTATTTAACGAAGTAGATTCAATAAGAGATGTAATTCTATTTCCGCAAATGAAGAAAAAGTAATAATTTAGAAAAGAAAAAAAGTCGTGCCTTGTGATACTAAAATAGGAGGAGAAAAGAAAAAAATGAAAAAACACGGATTATTAAAAATCTTAGGAATATTACTTCTATTAATTATAATAGTTAGTTATATTCTACCAGGCAGATATGAAGCAATTAGTAGAATTGGCCTTGCTGATATTCTTGTAAATTACTTCAGTATCGTCTTACAAAATTTTAGCTACGTCGTATTATTTGTGCTTGCTATTGGAGGATTTTATGGTGTCTTAAATAAAACACCTAGTTACAAGAAATTACTAGATAGTATTGTGACAAAAGTAAAACCATTAGGTAAAAGATTTATTTTTACCATAATGATCTTATTTGCCGTTGTAACTTCTCTAACAAGTATGACTATGCCACTATTTGTCTTTATTCCTTTTGTAGTAACAATCATTTTACTACTAGGATATGATAAATTAGTAGCATTTAGTGCTACTGTTGGTAGCATAGTTATTGGTTATATTGGCGGTATATTTGTCAATATTGTAAACCCAAATACAGGTACAGTTAATACATATGAAACATTTGTCGGAGTAGAAAGACAATTTGCTAATATGTTCCCTAAATTATTATTACTTTTTGCTGGACTTGCATTATTAATCTTCTTTGTTAGTAAACATATTAAAGCAGTTGAAGAAAAGAAAGTAAAATATGAATTAAATGATAATTCTGAACTATTAATTGCTGAAGTAAAAGGAAATTATAAAGATATTAAAACATGGCCATTAATTGTTATTATGTCACTAATTTTTGTTATTTTAGTTATTGGAATAATTCCTTGGAATACATTATTTGGTATTAGCGTCTTTAGCGATTTTCATACATGGTTAACTGGTTTAAAAATTAAAGATTTTGCCATTTTCCCAAGTATTATTTCAGCTAACTTACCAGCTTTAGGCGAATGGTATGGTAGTGGTAATCCAATGGCTATATATGTATATATTTCAATGCTATTAGTATTTATGACTGCTATAATTGCTTTAGTAAATAGAGTTAAACTTAATGATGCTATCGATAATGCAGTCGAAGGTATGAAAAAAATGTTACCAGCAGCTATTATGATAACTATTGCCTATACTGTATTAGTATGCGCATATAATAATGGCTTCTTAGAAATTGTAATATCTAAATATGGTAAGTTTAACTTTGGTGTATCTTCATTATTAGCATTCCTTGGATGTATTTTAAATGTTGATACTACATGGATATTAGCTGGTGTTTTCTCACCAATATCTACGCTTATCACTGATGAATCAATATATTCATCTGTAGCTATCTTGTTTCAAGGATTATTTGGAATATTCTCACTAGTTGGACCAACAAGTTTAATCTTAATCTTAGGCTTAACCTATTTAGATATTCCTTATACAACATGGTTAAAATATATCTGGAGATTTTTCCTATATCTAGTAATATTAGTTGCTTTAGTAACTTTATTAGTAGTATTAATGTAAAAAAAAACACCTTATGGTGTTTTTTTTCTTTCTTGAAATTTATATGTTATTTTAAGTAATAATTTGGTTGGTAAGAATCGTGTAAAAAATAATCCCATCTTGACACTAAAACCAGGAATAATTATTAGTTTCTTTTTAAACATTTTATCTATGGCATATCTAGCAACATATCTTGCATCCATTTCTTTTAAATTAAACTTAACATTAGCACGATTATTGAAATTTGTATCAACCGGTCCTGGACATAAAACAGAAATAACCTTATCACTATTATTCCTTCTTAATTCCTCATATAAAGCAAATGAGTAACTACAAACATAACTTTTGGTAGCATAATATGTACTCATCAAAGGACCACCTTTCATAAGTCCTGCTGAACTAGCAACATTTAAAATATACTTAACATTTTTGTCATTTATAAATAACTTTGTTAAAATATGTAAACATTTAATGTTAAGATCAATCATATTTATCTCATCATCTAATTTGTTGGTTAAATAACTTCCAAATAGACCATAACCAGCATTGTTGATAATAACATCTATTTTATCATTCTTAACATCATCGTATAATTTATATACATTTTTAGTATTAGCTAAATCATAATCATAAATGTTTATCTTTGTCTTTAACTCTTTTTTTAATTCAAGTAGTTTATCTTTACTCCTTGCTACAATTATCAAATCATATCCCAGTTCAGATAAATAAATAGCCATCTCTTTGCCAATTCCAGAACTAGCCCCTGTAATTAATGCTTTCATTTTATCACCTAATATTTATTATACACTATAATTTAAAATTTTAACATT
Organism: uncultured Clostridia bacterium; assembly: GCA_946619755.1. GTDB lineage: Bacteria > Bacillota_I > Bacilli_A > RF39 > UBA660 > RUG705. Next base: position 7,994 of record CAMOMI010000021.1, on the reverse strand, counting down.
CTTAAAAATAGTTGTGAAAATAAAAAAAATAGTTTATAATACTCATCGGGTGAGGAAATATGGAAAGATTACAAAAAGTAATTGCCAATCTAGGATATACTTCCAGAAGAAAAGCCGAAGAATTAATTGTTAGTGGCAAAGTAAAAGTAAATGGTGAAGTAATCACTGAATTAGGTACCAAGGTAAAAACAAGTGATACAATTGAAGTTGAAGATACTATTCTAGACAATAATCGCAATTATGAATATTATCTTTTAAATAAACCTCGTGAAGTCATCTCTTCTGCTAAAGATGAGCACAATCGTAAAACTGTAGTCGATTTAATTGCTACTAAAGAAAGAATATATCCTGTAGGAAGACTAGATTACGATACGACTGGTGCAATAATTTTAACAAATGATGGCGTGCTTGCAAATAAACTAATGCACCCATCAAGTAATGTTGAAAAGAAATATATTGCCAAAGTTACTGGTTTGGTAAGAGGATATGAAATTAAAGAATTACGCAATGGTATTATAATTGATGGCAAAAAAACTGCAAAAGCCGAAGTTAGATTAAAAAAATATGATAAAAAAACCGACAAATCACTTGTCGAATTAATTATACATGAAGGACGTAATCATCAGATAAAAAAGATGTTTTCATCAATTGGTCATGACGTTGTAAAACTAAAAAGAGAAAAATATGCTAATTTAGATTTAACTAACTTAAAACCTGGTGAATATCGTAAATTAACCAATAAAGAAATAGCAATTTTATATTCGTTGATAAAAAAAGATTAATATCTTTTTTTTATTATTGGAAAGTAAAAGAGACTATTATCTAGTCTCTACAACAAGCTTAATTGCTGTCCTTTCATCTCCGTCAATTACAATATCAGTAAAAGCGGGAATACATATTAGATTTTTTCCAGCTGGTGCTACAAATCCTCTTGCAATTGCAATTGCCTTAATTGCTTGATTTAATGCTCCAGCACCAATTGCTTGAATTTCTACACTATCTTTTTCTCTAAAAACATTAGCTAGTGCTCCAGCTACTGAATTCGGATTAGACTTTGTCCCAACCTTAAGCGTTTCCATATTTATCATTCCTTTCTTAATACATTTAAATATATGTTAAATGATAAAAAAAGATACTAATAATTTACAAATAATAATCAATTTGATATAATTATAATATCTGAAAATATGAAGAGGTGGAAAATGGCTAAATTAAAAAAATCAGGTTTTTTAGAAGGTGCTTTTATTGCAACATTATGTATTATTATTACCAAAATATTAGGCGTCTTATATGTTATTCCATTTTATGACATTATTGGTGAAAAAGGTGGAACATTATATGGCTATGCTTACAATATATATAATATTTTTTTAATTATTTCATCAGCTGGCATCCCATTAGCCATAAGTAAACTTACGAGTGAATATACCACATTAAAACAAGATGATAAAAAAGTTAGAATGTATGAGATAGCTACAAAAGCAATATTGATATTTTCAGTTGCATCATTTTTGATATGTTTCTTCTTTGCTCCATTATTTGCTAAACTAATAATTGGTGACTTAGATGGTGGAAATACAATTAGTGATGTAACATTAGTTATTAGATCTATTTCATTTGCCTTATTAGTAATTCCTATGCTAAGTATAAAAAGAGGTTATCTACAAGGCCATACAGTTATCTTAGAACCATCAATTAGTCAGATAATTGAACAAGTAGTTCGTATTGCTATTATCATAATTGGTAGTTATTTGTGTGTACGTATCTTTAATTTGCCAGTTAAATATGCTGTGGTTGTTTCCACACTAGCAGCTTGCGTTGGCGGTATAGTAACCTATATTTATCTAGAAATAATTACTAGAAAAAATAAAAATCAAATTGGTCTCGATGTAAAAGCCAAAGTAAGTAAAAAAGAAGATAAAGCAATTATTAAAAAGATAATTGCATATTCCATCCCTTTTATAGTTATTAATTTAGTTAATAATGCGACAACATTTGTCGATATGGTTTTAATAATTAAAACATTACCTAAATTAGGATTCTCTGCTGTTGATACAGAGTTTATTGGAAGTGTCTTTACAACATGGGGCGTTAAAATAAATACCATTATTACATCCATAGCCAGTGGCCTAATCATTAGCTTAATTCCTAATATGGTTAAAGATTATAATGAAAAAAATACTAAATCCATGAATCAAACATTTAATAAATGCTTAAAAATAATTCTTTTAATTGTTGCCCCTTTAGCTATTTTCATGAGTGCTATGTCAACAAGTATGTGGAATATCTTTTATTCTCCAAATGAATATGGGTCACTTATTATTAAGTTCAATATTATTGTTATCATCTTTGATTGCTTATATATGGTTGTAAATTCTTTACTTCAAAGTATTAATGGAGAGAAAGTAATCTATAAAAGCGTAATTATTGGACAATTAGTAAATGTAGCCTTAGATATCCCACTTATGACATTATTTTACAAATTAGGCCTTCCTGCATACTATGGTGCTATTGCCGCCACCTTAGCATGCTTCTTAATATCAAATATTATGAGTATGCACTATCTAAATAAAGAGATGCATTTAAACTATAAAGAAACGATTGAATCTATTCCTAGATTTATATTGTCATCAATAATTTTAATTACAATGTTAGAAGTATTTAAATTATTCTTACCAGTAAATAGTGCCAGCAGATTTACACAATTAATTAATATTTTGATAACTGGTACCGTTTGTGGTGGTGTATATATCTTATTAAACCTAAAAAGTATTATGAGTATTTTACCAGAAAAAATAGTAAAAAAATTAAAAATAGAAAAATAAAAAGCAAAAAAATGCTTTTTTTCTTCTAAAATTTAACCTTGACATAAAGAACAAAGTTATATACAATTATATTGTATAGTTTAAATTCAAGTAATAATTTTTTCTATAAATAAAATTTAAGAATGGAGGTGTTCATGTGAATAATACAGTATACTCCATTTTAGCATTAATTCTTGGAATTATCATTGGTGTTATTTTATTTTTAATAATAAATAACTTAAAAAATAAAAAGACTGAAAAAAAAGCCGATTCAATAATTTCATCAGCCAAAAAAGAAGCTGATAAATTAAAAAGGGAATCTTTATTTGAAACTAAAGAAGAGATAAATAAATTAAAATTAGATGCAGATAAAGAAATAAAAGAAAAGAAAAATGAAGTAAAAGAATCTGAAGAACGTATATTACAACGTGAAAAAAACATTGACAAACGCGATGAGATGATGCAAGCCCGTGAAAAAAGCTTAGAAGAAAGAGAAAATAATTTATTAAAGAAACAAGACGAAATCCAAGAAATTAAAGAAAAAATGGAAGCTATTAAGCGTGAGCAATTAGAAGAATTAGAAAGAATTAGTGGATTCACTAAAGAACAAGCAAAAGAATCAGTAATGAAAATGGTCGAAGAAAAGATGGCTAAAGAAATAGCTGCTTACATCAAAGAAAGAGAAACTGAGGCCAAACTTGATGTTGATGCCAAAGCTAAAGAAATGTTAGTTAACTCAATGGAAAGATATGCAGCTGATGTAACTAACGAACAAACTATATCAGTAATAAGTCTTCCAAATGACGAAATGAAAGGAAGAATTATTGGTAGAGAAGGAAGAAATGTTAGAACAATCGAATCTGTAACAGGAGTTGATTTGATCATTGATGATACTCCAGAAGCAATTGTTATTTCTTCATTTGATCCATTAAGAAGAGAAATAGCTAGATTAACTCTTGAAACGTTAATCAAAGATGGTCGTATTCATCCAGCCAGAATCGAAGAAGTCTATGACAAAATGTGTAATGATGTTAAAGAAAAAATCAAAGAATATGGAAAGAATACTATCTATGAATTAGGTTTATCCAGAATGGATCCAGAACTTATTGAAACTATTGGTAAGTTACATTTTAGAACTAGTTATGGTCAAAATGCTCTAAAACATTCAAAAGAAGTTGCTTACATATGTGGCTTGCTAGCATCAGAATTAGGTGAGAATGTTAATTTAGCTAAAAGAGCTGGCTTATTACACGATATCGGTAAAGCTATCGACTTTGAAATGGAAGGAAGCCATGTCGATATTGGCGTTGAATTAGCTAAAAAATATAACGAAAATAAAGTAGTTATTAATGCCATTGCTTCTCATCATGGCGATGTTCCTGCTACTAGTGTCATTGCTTCAATAGTAAGTATTGCCGACACAATTTCTGCTTCTCGCCCAGGCGCAAGAAATGATTCATCTGAAAATTATTTCCAAAGACTAGAAAAAATTGAATCAATTGGTAATGAAGTTAGTGGAGTTGACAAGGCATATGCTATTCAAGCTGGTAGAGAACTTCGTGTTATTGTTAAGCCTGAAGAAGTAGATGACTTAATGTCATATCAAATTGCTAGAAATATTAAAGAAAAAATCGAAGCCGAAGTTCAGTATCCAGGTACCGTAAAAGTAACTGTAATAAGAGAAACGAGAGCGACCGAAGAAGCTAAGTAATTAGTTTCTTTTTTTTCTTGAAAAAACAATCAATATATATTATAATAAAATAAAGTAGGTGAGATATGAAAAAGAATATTATTAAATTAGCACTTATATCCATATCATTAATAATTGGAGCTAATAACGTTAATGCCGCAACAATGGATCGCCATTTTTTATATGTAAATGACGAAGAAAATGGTAATAATCAAATTTATAAAAGTATAAATGGTGAAGAAAGCCAATATATAAATATTAAAATAAGAGAAACTGGCGCTAAAGCCTTTTGTGTCGATGTTGGCGCTAACTTATCCGGCGAAGCTGGACACGGAACTAATGAGAGTTTAACCAATTACTTAGCATCAAGTTTAGGTGAAAATAAAGCTGCTCAATTATCTAAAAAAATTAATGAATACTTATATTTTGGATATGGCTATAATAATAAAACCAGTTATAAATATGATTTAGCTACACAAAAACTTATTTGGGATGAAATGTATGATGCTGGCTATCGTACAGGTAGCTATAGTAAAGATATGTTCTTTTATCAAATAAGTGGTAAAAATCCAGTTGATATTAGTGCTGAAATGAAAGAAATAAAAGACAATATAGCTAATTATTATAAAACACCATCGTTTTGTTCAAGCAATAACAAAATAGAAATAAATGTTGGAGAAACAGCCACATACACTGATAACAATGGAGTTTTAAATATGTTTAAAGTATCATGTTCTGGAGGAATTAGCTGTGAAATAGCTGGTAATAATTTGAAGGTTACCGCTCAAAATGATAGTGAAGACAATAAGGTCGAATTCAGTAAAACTGGCGGTGGAACCACCACTATATTATATACCAAAAGTGGAGAACAAGGTGTTGTTGCGGCCAGTGGCAGTGTCGAACCCGTAAAATGCACTTTTGGTATCGATACTAAAGTTGAAGAAGTAGAAGTACACACTAATCCAACAACAGGAACTATTGCCATTATTATTGCATGGATAGCCGGTTTATCAGCTTTTGGAGTATCATTCTGGTACTTTAAGAAAACATACTTGTAGGATAAAACGCATAATGCGTTTTTTTTCTTGTATAAAAAGGGATAATAAAATAATCAAAAAATAAACTATCAATTTTTATCATATTATGTTATAATTAAAAATGAATATAAAGGACGGTGTCATTTTATGATATTAAATGATATAACAACTACATTAAAAGCAATGATTGACATTGCCATCGTATGGGGATTAGCTCATGCCGTATTAAAAAATTTAAAAGATAACGTTAAAATGGTTTTCTTACTTAAAGGAATTATTATTTTATTAATAGTTAAATTAATTAGCGATTATTTTGATTTGCGAACAACAGGAGTTATTCTTGAATATATCTTAACTTGGGGAATTCTAGCTTTAATAATTATTTTTCAACCAGAAATTAGAAATGCCCTTGAACAATTAGGCAAAAAACAGATAATTACCAAACATCGTTCACTCACTTTAGATGAACGTGAAAAAGTTGTTTATGAAATGATGAATGCCATTGATTATATGCGTAAATCAAAAATTGGCGGTCTAATCGTTATTGAAAGAGAAGTTAGCCTAAACGATTACATTGAAAAAAGTAAGACCCTTGATGCTGATATATCATCAGATTTATTAATCTCAATTTTCTTTCCAAGAAATCCACTTCATGATGGCGGAGTTATTATTCAAGGAAATAAAATTGCCAGTGCTGGTGCTGTATTTCCAATAAGTTTAAACGGAAAAATAAATAAAAAATTAGGTACTAGACATAGAGCAGCCTTGGGTATCAGCGAAGAAAGTGATTGCATTGCACTTGTTATATCAGAAGAAACTGGTAAAATATCTATAGCCATCGAAGGAACACTTAATTATAACCTTTCATTAGATGATGCTAGAATGATTTTAATTGAGGAATTAAAGCCTAAAAAAGAATTATTATTAGATGAAGGACTAGATGATCAAGACGAAAGGAGTGCTGATGATAATGAAGAAAAGTAAAGGCAAAAAAAGAACTAGAAAAGTATTCCTATTTATAAGAGCAATTATAAGACTGATTGATAAAAAAATAGTAACTCCAATAACAAAATTCATACTAATGCTATCAGATAAATTAAGCAGAAGAACTGATCGTTTTGAAAGATGGTTAGTAAAAAAGAATACATTAGTATTTATATCATTAATTATTGCTATTGCTGCTTTCTTTATGATAGATAGCAAAACAACTTCATTAATTGATTCATATGCCGAAGTATTATACAATCAAAAAGTAGAAGCCATTTATAATACAGAAACTTATGTTGTCGAAGGTTTGCCTGAAACAGTTGATGTTACCCTAATTGGAAGAAAGATTGATATGTATCTAGCAAAACAATCATCTACTGGTACAGTAACTGTAGATATATCTAATTTAAAAGAAGGAACGCATAGAGTAACCCTAAATTATGAAAGTGGAATTAATTCAATTGATTATAAACTTGATCCTGGAGCTGTTAATATTAATATATATCCAAAAGTATCAACAACCAAAATTGCTACGATTGATACAATTAATAAAGAAGGATTAAATACTAAATTATCCGTGTCACAAGTATCAATTGATAAAACTGAGATTATTATAAAAGGAGCAGAACATACAATTAACCAAGTAGCCAACGTAAGGGCCTTAGTTGATATATCCAAATTAGTTGATCCTGAAGTTGGTGTAGCTACTTTAGAAAATGTTCCAATTATTGCATATGATAATGATGGTAAAGTGGTAGATGTTGAAATGGTGCCAAGTAAAGTAAAAGCTACCATCAATATTGATTCACCACACAAAGAAGTGCCAATAAAGGTAATTCCAAAAGGAGAAGTACAATTTGGTAAAGCAATTAGTTCAATTACCTCAAGCGAAACTAAAGTAGTCGTTTATGGTGAAGAATCATCATTAGCCAAAATAGAATACTTACCAGTTGAAGTTGATGTAACTAACTTAAGTGAAAATAAAACATTTACTGTTTCATTACAGACACCAACTGGTTTACGTGAATTGTCAATTAAAAACTTAAAGATAACTGTGTCACTTGGCGAAGAAGAAACTAAAGAAATAAACAATGTCATGATAGAAACAACTAATCTAGATTCAAACTATAAAGCCGCTGCCATTGGCGCTGCGTCCATTAAGACAACTGTTATTGTTAAAGGAACTAAAGAAGTATTAAACTCAATTGATGAAAGCAAGATAAAAGCAATTGTTGACTTGACAGGATATACTGAAGGAGATCATGAAGTAACAATTAAGGTTACTGGTGATGATGTTAAAGCAACGTATACACCGAAGACTACTAAAATAAAGATTAGAATTAGTAAAAAGTAAAAAGAGCACTAAATTGTGCTCTTTTTTATGTATTTTTACGTAAAAAAAGAAAAAATTAAAAAAAATCAAAAAAAGTGTTGACAATAAGTTAATAGTTTGGTATATTATTAACTGCCAACCGA
>CAMOMI010000020.1 GCA_946619755.1 uncultured Clostridia bacterium | reverse complement strand
TTACCAGGTGTTCTTGGATAAGGAATTACATCTCTTATATTATCAACACCAGTTAAATAAATAATAAGTCTTTCAAAGCCCATACCAAAACCAGAATGAATACATCCACCAAATTTTCTTAAATTTAAATACCAATCAAGTTGATCACTATTCATATTTAATTCTTTCATCCTATTTAGTAATTTATCATAATCTTCTTCTCTTTGACTTCCACCCATTAATTCTCCAGCTCCTGGAACTTCCAAATCGACGGCAGCAACCGTTTTACCATCAGGATTTTGTTTCATATAGAAAGCCTTGATGTCTTTTGGCCAATTTTTGATAAATACTGGTCCATTAAAGTATTCCGTAATATATTTTTCATGTTCCTTAGCAATATCCTCACCATATTCAGGAGAAAATTCCCATTTAATTGGAGCTTTCTTTAATATAGAAATAACTTCTTCATGATCAATTCTTGTAAATTTACTATTAATTAGCTTATTTAATTTATCAAGCAATCCTTTTTCAACAAATTTATCAAAGAATTCCATTTCTTCTGGTAGATTATCTAAAACATATTTAACAACGAATTTAAGCATCTCTTCCATAATATCCATATCTTTATTTAAATCACAAAAAGCAATTTCAGGTTCAATCATCCAAAATTCAGATGCATGTGTTTTAGTATTTGAATTTTCTGCTCTAAAAGTTGGGCCAAAAGTATAAGTTTTTTTATATGAAAGGGCAAATGATTCAGCTTGTAATTGTCCACTTACTGTAAGAGCAGCTTGTTTTCCAAAAAAATCTTTTGAATAGTCTAATTTATTATCTTTAATAATTCTATTCAAATCCAAAGTTGTAACTTGGAACATTTCCCCAGCACCTTCAGCGTCACTAGCTGTAATTATTGGGGCATGAAAATATACATATCCATTATCTTGAAAATACTTATGAATTGCATATGCAGCAACGCTTCTAACTCTAAATACTGCTCCAAACAAATTTGTTCTTGTTCTTAAATAAGCTTGTTCTCTCAAAAATTCACGTGTATGTCTTTTTGGTTGAATTGGATAATCTTCTGGGCAATCTCCTTCTAGAATAAAACTATAAAGTTTCATTTCAATATCTTGTCCATTACCTTCGGATTTAATTATTTTTCCTTTAACGGTAATAGCACTGCCAATATGTAATTTTTGAATTTCTTCAAAATTTTCTAGACTATTATCATAAACAATTTGCAAGTTTTTAAAATAAGTTCCATCATTAAAGTCAATAAAACCAAATTCCTTTTGTTTACGATGATTTTTTATCCAACCACTAATAGTTACTTCTTTATCAATATAATTACTTTTAAATAGGTCTTTAACATCTATCACGTTAATCACTTCCTCAAAAGTTATTATACCATAAAATAATGATATTATATATTATTTTCATTAATACTATTAAAAAAAGTTTTTGGATTTTTAATAATCTTATAATAGAGATTTGTTTTTTCTCTAAGTACTCTAATAATGTCTATATCATCACTAGATATAAGTAAAGTTTGATCACTATCATTCTCACAAACTACGTTTATTTCTCGACCTAATATATAATCTGCAGAAATATTAAAAACATTTAAAATCGTCAAAAAATTTTCCATGCTAGGCACTCTTGTTCCTTTTTCATAACCAGATATTGATACTTTAGATACTCCTAAAAGTTTTCCTAATTCTGATTGACTCAATCTACGCTGCTTCCTAAGCAATTTCAACCTATATCCTAAAAACATAATTCCATATCCTTTCTTTAAAAATAATTCAAATAACTAATTATATAAAACTAATTATTTTTTTTTGCTAGACTTTCCTGTATTTGTACTACGATTTTCTTCTTTTACTTTTTCTTCTTTTTCAGTTGGTTCAATTATTCTTTCTTCTGTATCATTATCTTTTTTACTTGCTGATGATAAAAATGTAACTCGATCGGCAATAATTTCCATTTTTTTATACTTTTGTCCATCATCTTCAGTAACTATTCTTGATTGCAGTCTTCCTCGAATTCCAATAATATCGCCTGTTTTGCAATATTCTGCTGTATTTTCAGCTATGCCAGTCCATAATGTACAATCCAAAAAGTCTGTCTCATATTCACCATCAATATTTTTATAAGGTCTTCCTACAGCAAGTGTAATAAAACTTCCACTTTTACCAGTTTCCGTAAAAAATAATTCAGGTGTTTTTACAAGTCTCCCTACCAAAGTAACTTGATTAATCATACTTTACCTCCTTTCGATGAAAATATAACATTTATAATAAACTGATTCAAATCATAAAAATTATAATTTACTTTATTTATTATTAAAAAAAAATTATTCTATAAAATTATAAAAAATTAAAAATACTATTAATAAAAAAATGTGTATTAACAAGCACATTAATATAAAATCTAATTAAATTTAAAAAAAATCAAAAATAAATTTTGATTTTTTTAAATTTAACATAAACTTGACACTATTTCTTTAGTTCAAAAACGTTATTAAAAGAATTTGCAATTGCATCAGTATATTTATCCATATTATTTAGAATATTATTAAGATCATTCATATTAGATAAGTAAGCTAACTCGAGTAAATATGCTTCCGTTCCAACATTACTATTATAATATTTGTTTTCTCCAATTTTAGAATTCCTATCATCTACATATGCTCCAGTTATAATTGCGCCAGGTTCTCTAATCATATAAAAGTAATTTGATTTAGTAGTTATATCATATGCATTCATATTACGCTCAGCATATTCCTCCATCGAACTTTTAATATCTGCTTCTGTAAATGATCTTGTATAAATACCATCAAACTGCTTATTAAGTTTATTTGTTGAATAACTGCATCCAGTATTATTAACAATAGCAGTCGCTAAAGATTTAGCAAAATCATAATTAATATTTGCTGGTGTGTAAACTTCTACACCATTTACGGAACTATAAGCATTACTATTTAAATGAATAGAGAACAAGTATTTTGCATGAACATCACCAGAAATTACTGCTCTTCCATTAGTTCCATAGTCAATTAATTTCTCATTATTATTAAGTTGCCCTTCTTCCCTAGTAAGTTTAACTTTAATCCCATTTGCCTCCATTTTTTTCTTTAAATTAGCTGCAATTTTCATTGTAAGTTCCGATTCTTTATAACCATTTTTAATTGCTCCACTATCCATTCCACCATGTCCGGGATCAATAATAACGTCATATATATTTTCATCGTTATTTTCAGTAATATTAAGCATTAATGTATGGTAATCATTATCAGAATTAATAACGATTTTATTTCCATTGTTGCTAAATGCATAATATATTGTCTCTTCATATTTTGTATTATTATTTAAAACATAGTACTTATATGATTCTTTATCATCATCATCTTTAGTTGTACTTCTTATAAAAGCATAATAAATTCCTTTAGGAATATCTTCTAGTTTTATACCATCGTTTACATAATCAGACATATTAAAATTATTGTCTTTAATATTAATCTTATATGATATAAAATCACCATTATATAAAACTAAATCTAAATTCTCTGCATTAACAATTTTCCCATTTATGTTTAAATGATTTCCATAAATATATAATTCATCTACATTAACCACATCATCTTCCGTGTTCAATATAGGTATTTTTTTACTGAAATAATTATCGTACAAAATATATCCGCCAAACATAAGAAATATAATAAGTAAAACAAATAAAAACTTTCTCATTAAAAACCTCCAATTGTTGTACTAAGTAATCTATTTAATTCAACTGCATACTCCATTGGTAATTCTTCTCTAAAAGCGTTGACAAACCCTAAAACAATTAATTCTTTGGCTTTGTCTTCATCTAAACCTCTACTCATTAAATAAAATAATTTATCTTCTTCAATTTTTGAAACAGTTGCTTCGTGTTCCAAAAAAGAAGTTTTATTATTAACAATATTTGTTGGTATTGTATCACTTTTTGATTCATGGTCTAATATTATTGTATCACATTTAACGTTACTAACTGAATTATTAGCATTTCTTCCTATTCTGACAGTTCCTCTATATGTTGCATTGCCACCGTTTGAAGCAATTGACTTAGAAATAATATTACTCTTAGTATGAGGTGCTAAGTGTATCATTTTAGCTCCTGTATCTTGAATTTGACCTTTACCAGCCGCTGCTACTGTAATACAACTTCCTCTTGCATATGGACCATTTAAAATACAGCATGGATATTTCATATTTGTTCCAGCACCAACGTTACCGTCAATCCACTCCATTAGTCCATTTTCATCAACAATTGCTCTTTTAGTAACTAAATTATAAACATCATTTGACCAGTTTTGAATTGTCGTATACCTGCATTTAGCATTTTTTCCAACAAATATTTCAACAACAGCTGCATGTAAGGCATCTTCTGTATAAGTTGGAGCCGTACACCCTTCTATATAGTGGAGTTCACTATCATCATCAACAATTATTAAAGTTCTTTCAAATTGTCCCATATTTTTACTATTAATTCTAAAATAACTTTGAAGGGGTCTATCTAATTTAGTATTTTTGGGAATATAAATAAATGTTCCACCACTCCATACTGCTCCATTTAATGCTGTATATTTATTTTCGTTATATTTTACTAAAGTATTAAAATATTTTTTAAAAAGTTCAGGATATTTTTTTAAAGCACTATCAGTATCCATAAATATAACATTTTTACTTTCTAGTTCTTTAATCATATTGTGATAAATTACTTCACTATCATATTGAGCACCCATGCCATCTAAATAATTTTTTTCAGCATCAATTACTCCTAAATCTTTAAATTCATTTCGAATGGAACAACTAATCTTTTCCCAATCGTTAGTTAATTCGTTATCACGTTTTTTATAATATGTAATCGAATCAAAATCTATATTAATTTTTGGACCAAAATTAGGTTGTTCTTTTTTGGTAAAGCATTCAAAGGCATTTAATCTAAATTCTCTCATCCATTCTGGTTCATTTTTTACTGTTGATATATTATTTATAACATCTCTTGTTAGTTTCATACAATCATCTCTTTTTTCAACTATATTATAACAAAAATAGTAAAATAAGTATATAACATAAAGTAAATTTACCTTTTTATGACAATATTATCACACTAAAAAAGACCTATATAAAAACCTTATATGGTCTACATTTGTCTTTATCTTTTTTATATAATGCTAATAAATTATTATTGCTATCTAAAATAAAAGCCATTTTATTATCAAAAAAATTATTAAAAATAACGCCATTTTTAACTTTAAATGCAGTATCTTCATCAACAATTATTTTTACAATATTAGGAAAAGCATCAATAATATTAGTTAATTTGTATGCATTATTTTTAATGTCATCCAACGAATAGGCATCATTAAGTGTAAAAACACCTAATTTAGTTCTAGTAAGTTTATTCATAACGGCTGGAACATTTAACTTTTTACCAATATCTCTAACTAAACTTCTTATATATGTTCCTTTACCAACTGTAGTTTTAATTGTAAAGTAAACTTTACCATTCTTACGATTAATTTTGCTTATAACGCTTATATCGTTGATTTCTACTTCTTTTTTTGGCAAAATTACAGGAATATTGTTTCTGGCGTATTCATAAAGTTTTCTTCCATTAACTTTAACTGATGAATATTTAGGAACTTCTTGCATATACGTACCTTTAAATGAATTAACAACCTCACTAATCATTTGATCATCTACATTTACGTCAATTTCATTCAATACTGTTGCATTATTATCGGTATCTAAAGTATCAGTTTCAATTCCTAAAATAATCTCTGCCACATATTCTTTATTGTGATTAGTAAGAAGTTCACATGTTTTAAGTGCTTGTCCAATACATAATACTAATACTCCACTAGCATTAGGGTCAAGCGTTCCAGTGTGACCAATTTTTCTTGTATTAATGTGTTTTCCAACAATGTTAACAATATCCCTGCTTGTGTATCCTAAAGGTTTATTAACAACCAAAATACCATTCATTACTGATTTAATTCCTCAATAATAGCATTAATTACTTTTTCTTTTGTCTCTTTAAAACTACCAGATATCTTAATGCCAGCCGCCATCTTGTGGCCACCGCCACCAAATTTATTAGCTACTTTATTAACATTAACGTTTCCGTTTGAGCGAAGAGAAATACGATAATAATCTTTACATTCACGCATAAATATTGATACTTCTACTCCACCAATATTTCTACCTAAATCAACAAGTCCTTCATGATCCCCCATTTTTGCCCCAACATTTTCCATATCTTCTTCTGAAATATATGAGAAGGCAATTTTTCCATCATGTACCAATTCTAATCTGTCTAATGTCATTTTTACAAGTAAATATTGTGCCATCGATTTTTTAGATAATACCAAATAATAAAGCAGATTAATATTAATTCCAAAATCAATTAGTTCTGATGCCATAATAAAAGTATTTTTATCAACATTACAATTTCTAAAACCAGCAGTATCTGTCAACATACCTGTTGTTAACGCATTGCCAATCTCCTTTGTAATATTTACTCCCCATTTTTTGAATAAGTAATAAATTACTTGACAACAAGAAGATATTTCTTCTTCAACATAGTTAAGCTTTCCATATTTAGTATTTGAAGCATGGTGATCAATTACTAAACTATTCATGCATCTGCCAAATTCATTATTTATTTGTCCTATTCTCTCAATGTTAGCACAATCAACAACAATCGCAAGTTCATATTTTTTATCAGTACTTGTTTTAACTTCATCAATGTCTTCAAGAAAAAGAAATGTCTCTGGCATTTCTGGCACAACTACATCTACATCTTTTTTCATGCCCTTAAGCATATGATAAAAAGCCATTAAAGAACCAATTGCATCACCATCAGGATTTTCATGAGCTAGTAACAAAATTGATGTGCTATTTTTTATTACTTCAAAAAAATCATCCATTATTATTAATCCTTTCTATGATATCTTCAATTTTTTTTCCGTATTCAATTGATTCGTCATAAACAAAAGAAATTTCAGGCATTTTTCTAATCTCTATTTTTTCACATAATTTGCTTCTGATAAAACCACTTGCTTTATTAAGGGCGTTTAGCACTTTTTTTCTATCATTATCCATTGTTGTAAAATATATTTTAGCAAAAGATAAGTCGTTAGTAACTCTTGCATCGGTAATTGTTACCATTTTAACAGCGTTATCTTTAACTTCATCGTGTATTATTTGACTTATTTTTTCAACAAATGCATTATTTAATCTATCAATTTTAACATTCATAGATAACCCTCCTATCTAGCTTTATTTGCTTTTTTTATTTCTGCTTTCTTAGCTTCGTATCCTTGTTTATATCCATTTAGAAAGAATCTATCTTCCAAATATTCATCTGGAATATCATCAAATAAAGCTTCTTTATATCCAAAAGCAAAACCTAATTGTCTTATTCCTTCTTGATAACCTCTTTGAAAACTTATGTTATCTTTTAATGCAACCTCATCACTATCAATCATAATTTTTTCTACTGCTTCTTCAAGTTTTTTGCCTGACTTAAACCAAGAAAAGCCATCATGATAAAGATTTCTAGCAACTCGTTCATTATTTGCTTGTTTTAATTTTTTATCAAATGTTTGATTCATATCAACATAATGAATTCTCTCATTTCTTATACTTTTAATACTCGTTTCTTTTTTATTTCCGTTCATGATTCACCTACTATTTTTTTTACTAATTTCTGCAATCATAGCCATTCTTTTTCCTCTTTCAAACCCTTTTATAAAAGCCATATTGCCTCTAAGTATTTCGGGAGCATCCTCTAAAGAAAGTCCACTATTAAACCATTCTTCCCCTTTATTGTAAGTATCTCTATCAAAACTTCTTGTATTTTCAAGGTGGGCTAAATACTTTTCTTGATTAATTGTTGACTCAATAAAACCTCTTGAAATCTTTTCTCTTTTTAATTGCTCCATTTTTTTCTCTTTAAAATTTTTCATACATTATCTTCCTTTATGCGTTTGACTTTGCGCTTCTAATGCCATTGCTCTTCTTTTAGCAATATTATAGTAATTTTGTATTCCAATAATTAAATCCGGATTTTTTACGATTTCCATCATTTTAGCATATGTTGGAACGTGTGTAACTCCTTCATAAGTATAATATGTTGTCGTTCTACCTTTGTCTTTATCCATATTTTTTATACATAACTCTAAATCTTGCATAAAATATTCTAAATCATAGCCGTTTTCAAAAAGTTCCCTACCAAATGCCATTAATTCTTCATCATAAGAATTCTTAAATCTTCTTTGATAATCATTTTCGCGCATAATTTTATCAGTTCTTCTATCTAAATCAAAACCAACTGAAGCAAATTGTTGCGCTTTTCTAAATGAATCACCTAATTTATCATATTTAGACATAAGCTACCTCCCTTATTTTTTCCTACCACTTTTATATTCTTCAATTAAAGCCATTCTTTTACCATGTATAAATCCATTTTTAAAGTATATATTATTAGCTAAATCACTAGGTGCTTCATCCATAGAAAAGCCACTATTAAACCAATCTATACCTTTTTGAAAAGTTTCTCTATCAAAATCCCTTGAATATATATTAGTTTTTAAATAATTATTAAAGCCCTGCTCGCTAAATACCGCATGAGTAGAATAATTAGTTACTAACTTTTCTTTTTTTCTTTTATCTTCATATTTAAAACCATTACTCATATTATCGTTTAACCTCTATAATCTCATAAGCTTCAATAACATCATTCTCTTTAATATCATTAAAGTTTTCAATTGTTATACCACACTCAAGTCCTTGTTTAACTTCCTTGACCTGATCTTTTTCTCTGGCTACCGAACCAATATTTCCATCATATATTACAACATCGTCACGAATAACTCTTGCCTTAGCATCTCTTTTAATTACTCCATCTGTAACGTAAGATCCAGCAATAGTACCTACTTTAGAGAATTTAAATAGTTTTCTGACCTCAGCTCTACCTAACACCTTTTCTTCGTATATTGGTTCAAGTTTACCTTTCATTGCCGCTTCCATCTCTTCAACCACTTTATATATGATATTATATAGTCTAATATCTACGCCCTTTTCTTTTGCATATTCAATAATCTTATTATTTGGTCTTATATTAAAACCAATAATTAAAGCATTCGAAGCTGCTGCTAGCACAATATCGCTTTCGCTAATAGCTCCAATACTACTTCTAATAACGTTAACTCTTATTCCTTCAACATCAAGTTTTAATAATGAATTTTTAACAGCTTCTTCGCTACCTTTAACATCTGCCTTTAATATAACATTAATTTCTTTTTCTCCAGCTTCAATTCTTCCAAATAAATCATCTAGTGATACCGAAGTACTAGTATTTAAATTTTTCTTTCTTGCTGCAATAATTCTTTGTTCTGAAATAGCCTTTGCCTTCTTTTCATTTTCAAAAGCCATAAATTTATCTCCAGCTGCGGGACTTTCACTAATTCCAGTGATTGATACAGGCATTGAAGGAGTCGCTTCAACTAAATTTTCTCCCTTATCATTTTTCAAAGTTCTAATTTTGCCAGCATAGTTACCAACCACTACAGCATCTCCTAATCTTAAAGTTCCATTTTGAATTAATATGGTACTAACAACACCTAGAGCTTTATCCATTTTTGATTCAATAACAGTACCTGATGCATATCTATTTGGATTTGCTTTTAATTCTTGCATATCGGCAATTAATAATAAATTATCTAATAGTTCTGGAATACCTTCACCAGTTTTTGCTGAAATATTTACAAATAGAGTATCCCCTCCCCAAGTATCAGGAGTAATTCCATTTTGACTCATTTCAGTCATTACTCTATCAGGATTTGCGTTTGGTTTGTCAATTTTATTTACTGCAACAACAATTGGTACTCCAGCAGCTTTGGCATGATCTATAGCTTCTTTTGTTTGTGGCATAACACCATCATCTGCTGCTACAATAATAATAACAATATCAGTAACACTAGCACCTCTAGCGCGCATTTCTGTAAAAGCCGCATGTCCAGGTGTATCAATAAAAGTAATTGGCCTATCGTTATATATAATTTGATAAGCACCAATATGTTGGGTAATTCCTCCAGCTTCTCCTTCAGCTACATTTGTCTTTCTAATTGTATCAAGTAATGTTGTTTTACCATGATCGACATGTCCCATAATTGTAATTACTGGAGGTCTAGTAACAAGATCTTTTTCTTCGTCAATTATCTCTAATTCTTCAAAATTAGTCTCATCTCTAGTTGTATCTTTCTTTAAAATCTTGCCATAATCAAGAGCTAGTATTTCAGCAGTCTCAAAATCAATAGCTGCATTTAAATTCATTATTTTACCTAAACTCATTAGTTTTTTAATAACTTCCGCTACATTTTTATTAAGTACATTGGCAAAATCAGCAACATTCATTCCCTCTGAATATAAAACAATTGAATCATCATCTGTACTAACATTAGATTGAAGCTTCTCTTTATGCTTATACATTTCTTTCTTTTGCTTAGCGTAATCATCATTCTTTTTATTATCTTTATTTTCTTTTCTATTTTTAGTAGGTTTCTTATTATTCTTTACTGAAACATTAATAGTTGTTTCTTCAAGATCTTCAAGATAAGAATCATCAAAATTATCCTCAGTAAAACTATCAATCTCTTTTTCTTCTTGAACATTCTCTTCACTCACATTTTCTATTTCATTATCAAGTAAAATAATATCATCATCACTAAGCATGTCCTCTTCGTTACTGACGTTAATATTTAGTTTATTACATAAATTAAATATTTCTTCAACACTCTTATCTACATCATTTGCGTATTCAGATACACTCATCATAAGTATCCACCTCCCAATTATTTATTTATAATATTAACTATCTCTTCATATACATTATCAGATATAGAAGTTTCTAATATTCTTTCTAAAACTTTACTCTTTTTAGCTTTTTCTAAAACATCCATATCTTTCTTAATATATGCTCCTTTACCATTTAATTTTCCTGATTCATCAGCTATTACCATTCCATCAGGACATCTAACAATTCTAAGAAGCTCATTTTTAGGCAACTTCTCTTTTGTTACCACACAGCTTCTCATTGGTATTTTCTTATTCTTCATTAAGTTCTCCAGCCTTTTTAATAGTTATTTTATATCTAGTAAGTCTAGATGCTAATTTAACGTTTTGTCCTTTTTTACCAATAGCTAAAGAAGAATTTTCATCATTGACAATTGCTAGTGCTTCCTTATTCTTTTCATCAATAATTCTTACCTCAACGTCTTTTGCAGGACTTAATGCATTTTGAATAAATCTTACTGGATCTTTGTCATATAAAATAACATCAATTTTTTCACCATTCAATTGATTAAGTACTCGATTTATCCTAGAACCCTTTTCGCCAATAATTGCTCCAACTGGATCAACTTTATCATATTCACTATAAACAGCTATTTTACTCCTATTGCCAGCATCTCTAGCCACAGAATATAGTACGACAGTTCCATCGCTTAATTCAGGTATTTCATTTTCAAGTAATCTTTTAATAAAACCATAATGACTTCTCGATAATAGTATAAATATTCCTTTAGTACCCATCTCAATTTTAGATACATATACCTTAATTGTAGAGCCCATCTCAAGTTTTTCACCAGGAATTATCTCATCTTTAGGAAGTACACCATGAGCTCTGCCTAAATCAACATAATAGTTTTTAGCATCTTCTCTAGATAATGTACCAATAAGGATTTCATCCTGCTTATCACCGAACTCTTGATTAACAAGCTCTTTTTCAGCTTCTTTTACTTTTTGAACAATTATTTGTTTTGCTGATAAAACAGCCACTCTTCCAAATTCTTCAGGTATGATTTTAACTTCTGTATCAATTGTTTCTCCAACTTTAATATCATCAACAATTTTTCTAGCGTCATCAAGTAATATTTGTGTATTTTCATCAAACACAGGAGTTACCTCTTCTCCTTCTTCATTTACGTATGGATCTAGTGTAACAACTGTTTTATAAGTAAATAATCTAATTTGTCCAGTCTCTTCATTTACTGTTGCTTTGACGTTAGGCATCCCTGTATTCTTCTTGTAAGCATTAGCCATTGCCGCTTCCATTGCCTCAATAACAATTTTCTTATCAATACCTTTTTCAGCAACTAAAGCATCTAATGCCTTAATAAATTCTTTTGCTTGTTTACTATTCATTTCCTTCACCTTTTTCTTTTGTACTAACATCTAAAATATAACTATCATTTAAAAAACTTGCTTCATCTAAAAGTGGATTAATCACATTAGTAACATCGACACAAGTATCAATATCGATTGGTTCGTCTCTATCGATTACTACTCTTAAAAAATAATTACTTCCCTCTTTTTCATATACAACATTATCAATAGTTATCCCCATTTTGTTAACTTCTGTTTCAATTAGTTTCCTAACTTTCTCTTCCATATTACCTCCTTATAAGTCAACAATAAAGAGTGGTTTGTGCCACTCTTCGTCCTGATATGCCTAAATTATATCATATAAAATAAGGAAAAACAAGCCTTTTTATATATTTTACTTATTATTAATTTTATCCAAAAAACTTTTAAGCCTTTCATCTTTTGGATTATTAAATATTTCTTTACTACTTCCTTCTTCAACAATAATTCCATCATCCATAAATATTACCCTATTACAGAAGTTTTTAATAAAATTTAGTTCATGAGAAACAATAAGCATAGTCATACCATCTTTAACTAATTTTTTCATTAAATTAGTAACTTCTCCAATCATTTCGGGATCTAACGCACTTGTTGGTTCGTCGAATAGCATTATCTTAGGATTCATCATAAGTGCTCTAACAATAGCCACTCTTTGCTTTTGCCCACCAGAAATTTGATTTGGATAGTTATTTATTACATCTTCTAAATTAATATCTTTAAGTAATTGTATAGCTTTTTCTTCTGCTTCTTTTTTAATCATCAATTTATTCATTACTGGAGCTAAAACAATATTATCAATGACCGTTAAATGGTTAAATAAATTAAATTGTTGAAATACCATTCCTATATTTTTTCTAACTGCCAGTTTATCTTTTTCATGAATAATATCATTACCATCAAAAATAATGTTTCCTTCACTAGGTAATTCTAGTAAATTAATACATCTTAATAATGTTGATTTACCACATCCTGATGGCCCAATTATTCCAATAATATCACCTTTATTAACTTTTAAATTAATACCCTTTAGCACTTCTTTACTTCCAAAACTTTTATGTAGATTATTAATTTCTAACATTATTAAGTCTCACCTCCAACATATTAATTAATTTACTTAAAAATAGCGTAATAATTAAATATATCAAAGCAATTAATATCAATGGTAAGAAATAATCATAAGTTCTAGAAGCAATAATATCAGAGGCCTTTGTTAATTCAATTATTCCGATATATGCGCCGATTGAAGTCTCTTTAACCAACGTAACAAACTCGTTTCCCAATGCTGGTAAAATGTTTTTTATAGATTGTGGCATAATAATTTTTCTAATAACTTGTGAATAGTTTAACCCTAAAGAGTACCCTGCTTCCCATTGCCCTTTATCAACTGAATTAAGTCCAGCTCTAATAATTTCTGCTACATATGCTCCACTGTTTATTCCAAAAGCAATAATACCGACAAGCACAATATTTATATTAGTTTGCTTAAAAATAACATAATATATAATCATTAATTGTAGTGTTGAAGGTGTACCTCTGATAATTGTTACATATGCTTTAGATAATAGATTTAATAACTTAAACTTACCAGTATTAAGATATATGTTGTTACTAATAGCAGCAATAATTCCTAAGAATATACCAATTAATACTGCACCAAGAGCAATAAACAATGTATTTTTTAATCCTTCTAAAATAAACTTGTATCTACCATCATAAATAATACTATTATATATTCTACCAATAATACCGCTTTTTTCATTTTGCCCTTCGTCAATACCTAAATGATATAATATATAATTATTAATTTCCCCAGAATCTTTAAGTTTTTTAATAACTATATTTGCTGCCGCTAGTAGTTCACTATTGCCTTTTCTTATAATCATCCCATAACTATCGGTAAACAAAGGATCTCTTAAAATAAACATTGTATCATCAATTAGTTTTGTAGCAGGTAATTCGTCCATAACGACAGCAGCTACTTTATTATCTTTTAAATCTTGAATAGCCGCTAAAAATTTTTTTTCTCTAATTATACTGATATTTTCATAGTTAGTAGTTAAATAATCATCAGCAACAGATCCTAATTGT
This sequence comes from uncultured Clostridia bacterium, assembly GCA_946619755.1. Classification (GTDB taxonomy): domain Bacteria; phylum Bacillota_I; class Bacilli_A; order RF39; family UBA660; genus RUG705. The sequence goes on along the minus strand of CAMOMI010000020.1, from coordinate 4,416 downwards.
ACAGCAATTTTTTGGTTAGCTAAATCATTCATTGTATAAAAGCCACTATTTTTATTGACAATAATTACTTGTTTAGATTCAGCATAATCAATTGTAAAATCAACTTCTTTTTCTCTTTCTTCCGTATAGCTGATACCTGCTGCTCCAATATCACTTTTACCGGTTTTAACTTCACTGATAATTGAATCAAAAGCAACATCCTTAATAACTAAATCCATATCTAAATATTCTGCAATTTTTTTGGCAATATCAATATCTACTCCCACAATTTGACCATTAGAATAGTATTCATATGGCGCAAAACCAGCCTCAGTCGACAAAATCAATTTGTTTTTTTCTTTCCCACAACCAGTAAGTAAAAAAATAGCACATAACAATAACAATAACTTCTTCATACAATCCCTCTATTATCATTTTAACATAAACCAAAGAAAAAAGCACAAAAATGTGCTTATATTTCTATAAAATAGCCATTGCAATTGTAAGTAATATAATATTGACAACAGCAATACATAAAATTACTTTACCTACCCATTTTAACCAAGTAGTATATTCAACTTTTGCAAGTTCAAGGCCGCCCATAATTGCTCCACATGTTGGTGTAAATAAATTAACAAGTCCATTTGCCGCAACCATTTCCATAATTGTAACTTCTACAGAATATCCAACACTATTCGCAAGCGGTCCCATAATTGGTGTCGATAATGATGCTAAACCACTTGAAGAAGGTACTAGTATTGATAATCCAGTATGTAAAATATAGTTAAGTGGCGCAAATACAGTCTTAGGTACATTGCTAAGTCCTTTAGCGGCATTAAAGATAATATAATTATCCAAATGTGTTTGTGTCATAAGTACTGAAGCACCTCTAGCAATTGCAATAACCAAGATTACACCAACCATATCATCAGCACCATCAATAAATGTATCTACTAACTCGTGTTCTCCCATACCATTAACAACACCAATAATAATTGTCATTATTAAGAACCATAATGTTGATTCTTGGAAATACCATTCACCTAAAGGTAATCCAGTAATTGCAGAAAATATTTTACCATTTTCAAATGCAGTTATTCCAAAGCTTCCCCAAGGAATAAATCCAATAATCATAATTACAAATGTTGCTAAGAATAATATAAGTGTAACTTTTTGCTTGCCACTAAGTTTAGCCACCTTCTTATTTTCTCCTTCTTTTGGAGCATAAGTTTCTTCCATGTCTTTTTGTTCTTGAAGTGATAAGAAGGTTGATCCTTTTTTATTAATAACTTTTTTAGCATATGATAGCACAAATAACATTGAAATCAAATATGTACTTAACCATAAAACTACTCCAAGGCCAATAATAACGCCTTGATTAACAACGATTCCTGCAGGAAGCGCATCAATAGCTGCTCCAACAGCAAAAGGATTGATTGTCGATCCAAGAACACCTGAGCCAGCACCTAATAGAACAATAGCTGAAGCTACAATTGTGTCCATTCCAGCAGCTACCATTGCTACACTAAGAAGCGCATAGAAACCAACTGTTTCCTCAAGCATACCATAAGTAGTTCCACCAATTGAGAAGATAAACATTAAGATTGGAATTAAAACTAATTCCTTACCTTTAAGCTTTTTAATTAATACCTCAATTCCAGTTTCAAGTGCTCCCGTTTTTGTTACAACCTTCAAAAATGCCCCTAGAATTAATACGAATAAGCAAATATCAATTGCATCTGCAAATCCAAGTATTGGAGCTAATAATGTTTGTGATAGGGTAGCTCCAACAACACCACTACCATCAATTAAAGATTCACCATCAAATTGAGCTACTGGCAAAAAGTGCGTAATAATTGCCAAAACAAATGTCAAAATCAAAATGATGGTAAAAGCAGATAACGTAAGAGAACGTTTTTGATTTTTCTTACGAGATGCTTTTTTTCTTGCTTCTTTTTCAGAAACTTCCATTCTTTAAATCCTCCTTTTAAAAGTTTCTCTATAAGGACAATTATAAAATTGTTCTTAGCATAGTTATTTAAGTGTTTCTAGCATAACTGCTTTAATTGTATGCATTCTATTTTCTGCTTCTTCAAACACTCTTGAATGAGATGACTCAAAAACTTCATCAGTTACTTCCATCTCAGTAAGTCCAAACTTTTCATATATCTCTTTACCAATTGTTGTATCTATATTATGAAATGATGGTAAGCAATGTAAAAATATAACATTATCTTTAGCATTATTAAGGACTTTTTTGTTAACTTGATAATCTTTTAATTGACTAATTCTTTTCTCCCATAATTCCATTGGTTCACCCATCGATACCCATACATCGGTATATAGAACGTCGACATCTTTTGTCGCTTTCATAATATCTGTCTCAAGTCTAATTGAGGCACCAGTTTCTTTACAAATTGCTTCGCATTCACGAACTAATTCTTCGTTAGGAAATAATTCTTTTGGTGCTGCACAGACAAAATTCATCCCTAATTTTGAACACATAACCATTAAAGAATTACCTACATTATTTCTAGCATCTCCACAAAAGCATAATGTCTTGCCCTTTAAAGAACCAAACTCCTCTTTAATTGTTAACGCATCAGCCAACATTTGTGTTGGATGAAATTCATTAGTAAGTCCATTCCATACAGGTACGGATGAATATTTTGCCAAATCCTCAACAATTGTCTGATCAAATCCACGATATTCAATACCATCATACATTCTACATAATACTCTTGCTGTATCTGCAATCGTTTCTTTTTTTCCTAACTGTGAACCAGTAGGACCAATATAAGTTGCCTGCATTCCAAGATCAACTGCTCCAGCTTCAAATGCACATCTAGTTCTTGTAGAATCCTTTTCAAATATTAAAGCTACTTGTTTACCTTTTAAATATCTATGTGATTCATTATTCTTCTTTTGTTTTTTTAAAGTTGCAGCTACCTTTAATAAATGTTCGATTTCTTTAGGTGTAAAATCTAGTAATTTAAGAAAATCTTTTCCTCTCAAGTCTACCATTCGACATCATCCCTAACTAGTGGCATACTCATACATCTAGGACCACCTCTACCACGAGAAAGCTCTGCCCCATGTATCTCAATGACATTTATGCCTTCTTTTCTTAAAACATCATTTGTAACATTATTTCTATCATATACAACAACAGTTCCAGGTGCTATACATAGTGTATTAGAACCATCATTCCATTGCTCTCTTTCTGCGCCTACTTTATCTCCACCAGCACAAGGAATTAACTTTACTGGGTGATTCAAATATTTTTCTAATATTTTATCAAGTGGTGCATTAATTTCTTTAACATTTAAATCTTCAAATGTATCTGGATCAAATCCTTCAGTAATTTCAAACACTTGAAGTGTTCCCATAATACCAGGATGGTATGTAAATGTATACTTATCTATTTGGGTAAATACTGTATCCAAATGCATAAAAGCACGACTAGATGGAATATTAAATGCTAAAATTGTATCAATTTTACAATCAGGATCTTTAAAATAGTTTTTAGCCAACTGATCAATTGCTTCTGGTTGGGTCCTTTGTGAAATACCAATTGCTACGATATGCTCATTAATATTTAATAAATCACCACCCTCAGTATGCCAATCATAATCCCTATTATAATAAAGATTAGTGTTTTTATATAATGGATGATATTTGAAGATATATTCAGCGTAAATAGTTTCCCTATTTCTTGTAACCGAATACATTCTATGAAGGTCTATACCCTCCCCAACACTTGCAAAATTATCTCTCGTAAAATACAAATTTGGCATTGGATCAGCAATAAACTTATCCGGTGTATTAATTAAATCAACTAATGTTTTTTCAACATCTCTTTGTTTTTTAGGAATATCTCCAACCTGTATTCCTTCCATTGTTTTCAAAACTAATTCTTTCGGATCTTTAATAGCCATTAAATACTCTTCAACTAAAGACTTGTATTTAATTGTATTAATTCCCGCTTCACACATAAATTGGCGTATAAACTTAGTCTTAATATTAGTATTAAGTGAAAGCACATCAGCCATTAAGTCTTCCAAATAAACTACTTCAACACCATTATCCCTTAGTGCTTGTGCAAAAGCATCGTGTTCTTTTTGCGCATCAGGTAAAAATGGAATATCATCAAAAAGTAATTGACTTAATGTATCTGGAGTTAAGTTTAATAGCTCATTTCCAGGTCTATGCAATAGTACACGTTTAAGTTTACCAATTTCGCTTGTAACATGAATATTACTCATTTTTTCTTACTCCTCCTTATTCTAAAATAATTATATCATAAAAATAAAAAAAAAAAAAGACCAAAAAAGGTCTAAAATAACAAATGGCGCGCCCATAGGGATTCGAACCCCAAACCTTTTGGTCCGTAGCCAAACGCTCTATCCAATTGAGCTATGGGCGCATTTCCAAAAA
>CAMOMI010000019.1 GCA_946619755.1 uncultured Clostridia bacterium | reverse complement strand
ACAAGATATATTGCTATAAGTGGATTGATGGAAGAAAGCCAAGACATTTTAATAAATTAATAGGCTTTTCATTAAGTAGAACTTACGACTACATTACTGAAATGAAAAATAAATTATATGAAAATGCAAAATCGGAAAATATCGGAAAATTTTAGGTGTATATTAGTACTGTGAAAAATTAAAATATTTTTCACCTCCGTACCGATAAGTTCTGATAAAACAAAGCACTATCTACTAAGAGATAGTGCAGAGTGGATATGAAAGGTTGTGGAAATTAATAATAAAGACCTAGTATCTATTCTGCAGTATTTATTAATAGACTTTGTGATACATTCACAGTATCACCTCCTTTCAAAACTATAGAGACATTAAGTCTCTTTTATTATAGAGGTAAATATGGCTAAGGAATGGGCTAAGAAATTCTATCAATCAACTAACTGGATAATGACACGAGACTATGTTATGGCTAAGTACCATTACATATGTCAGAAATGCCACAATAATCCAGCCGAGATAGTTCATCATATTGTTTGGCTAACACCACAAAATATAAACGATCCTAATATAACATTAGGCGAGGATAACTTAATGCCAGTATGTAGGGAGTGCCATGCTGTTATACATGAGGGAGTACAACCTACCATCGATGGACTAGAGTTCGATGAGACAGGACAACTAATAAGGAGATATTGAAATGGTAATAAGAATATTAACTGATACAAACTTCTTTGATGTAGAGCTAAAGGATAAGATAGATAAGGAAGCATTGATAAGTGCCTTAGATAACATGAGTACTCTAATGTTAGAGACAAAAGATAATACAACGATATTTATTAACACAGTAAATATAGTTTCGTTAGAGATATTTGATATGCCCCCTATTTCAAAAGAGAAATGATATATATATAAACCGCGCGATGAACCTTTTTTAGCCTCGAAATGGCATTTTTAGTGGAGGGGGTAAAGTGAGAGTGAGATTATGGAACAAGTTTCAGTAAGAAAAACAAGAATAACAAAAGAAAAAACAAATTTAAAAAAATCTTTTAAGGCAAATTCAAAAGAGAAACAAGAAATAATCGACAAGTTAATTGATCGTGCTGCTTTTCTTTTGATTATGTCTCAGGACATGGAAGCTGAACTTATGACAATTGAAAAGTACACATCAACAACAATAAATGCAAGTCAAACTTTTACGAAAGCCAATCCTTTATTGAAAGATTATAGGGAAACAGTTAAGAGTTATCAAACTGTGTTGAAGCAATTGTGCGATTTTGTTAAAGATGAAAAAGCGGTAAACTCAAAAGATGAGTTGGAGGATTTTTTAAGTAAATAATGAATTATATTTTGACATATTACAATTTGATTACAAGTGGAAAGATAACTGTATGTAAGAGGCTGTTAAGACAGTATGAGAAAATTGTATATGATTTAAATAATCCTGGTAAATATCATTTCGATTTAAAGAAAGCAAATAGGCCAATTGAGTTTATAGAAAAATTTTGTAAACACAGTAAAGGACAATGGGCTGGCAAACCAGTTATTTTGGATTTATGGCAAAAAGCAATGATTCAATGTATATTCGGTTTTGTTGATGATAATGGATTAAGAAGATATAGAGAAGTATTTGTAATTGTAGCTAGAAAGAATGGCAAGTCCACTTTACTATCTGCAATTGGATTATATATGTTATTTGCCGATGGTGAAGGTGGAGCACAAGTTTGTTGTGTTGCTGGAAAGAAAGACCAGGCAAAGATAGTTTTTGATGAAGCAAAGAATATGGTAAGTCAAAGTGCATTATTACAAAAGCATATCAGAAAAAGAAAGTCTGATTTATATGTTGACTTAACATTCAGTACATTTGAACCATTGGCGAGTGATAGTAATACTTTGGATGGTTTAAATATGCATTGCGGAATCTTAGATGAAGTTCATGCATGGAAAGATAGAAATATCTACGATGTAAGTAAACAATCAATGGGTGCTAGACAGCAGCCTATTTTATTTACTATTTCAACCGCTGGATTTGTTAGAGAGAACATCTATGATGATTTAGATGGATTAAGTTCTGATATATTGTATGACAAAAAAGAAGATGAACGATTTATAAGTTTTATCTATGAACTTGATGAACGAAAAGAGTGGACAAATCCAAAAATGTGGATGAAAGCGAATCCAGGACTAGGAACAATCAAAGGACTTGATTATTTGCAAGAGCAAGTTAAACGAGCAAAGAATGATAAGAATTATTTACCGACATTGTTGACTAAAGATTTTAATATTAAGGAAACTGGTGTTGGCAGTTGGCTTACTTTTGAAACAATTAATAATCAAGATACCTTTGATTTGGAAAGTCTAAGGAATTGTTATGGAATAGGTGGGGTGGACTTATCAAGTGTAGGCGACTTGACTTGTGCTAGTTGCTTAATTAGAAAAGAAGATAAGTTATATTTAGCACAGATGTACTTTATTCCAGAAGAAAGAGCAGAACAACACATAAAAGAAGATAAAGTTCCTTATAAGACATGGAAGGAACAGGGATATATTAGATTTAGCATGGGTAGTATGGTTAATTTCTCAGATGTTACTGCCTGGTTTAATGAGCTAAGAGATAAGTATGGAATATATACGATATGGGTAGGATACGATCAATGGGGTGCTAACCAGTGGGCTGATGAGATGAAACAAAATGGTTATGTCTTAGAGCCAGTCATACAGGGAGCAAAAACAATGAGTACTCCGATGAAAATCCTAGCATCTGATTTAGCAGATAAAAAAGTTAATTACAATAATAATCCTATTTTGAAATGGTGTTTAACTAATACACAAGTAGAAATAGATAAGAATGATAATATTAGGCCGATTAAAGGCAGAAATTCAAAACAAAGAATAGATGGAGCAGTGTCATTGATAGATTCTTATGTAGTATATCAAAGACATTATGAAGATTATTTAAATATGTAGGAGGACAATATGGGAATATTCAGTAGATTTAGAAATAATATTGAAACACGAAAAAATATGGAAATGCTAACAAGTACATTTAGACTATTAAATGGTTATAGTCCAGTATTCACTACTTATAATAGTGGCTTGTTTGAGATGGGATTAACTAGATCATGCATTGATAAAATTGCGACTCAATGCTCTAAATTAAATCCTGTAATAAATGGAAATAAGAATTATAAGAGGCTTAATACTATTTTACAGACAAAGCCAAATAGAATAATGACTACTCAACAATTTTTATATAGATTGGTAACTATTTTAGTAGTAGAAAACAATGCATACATAGTTCCTATATTTGACAATGATATTAATCGCAATATTGTAGGTTTCTATCCTGTTAGAGCTGTAGGCTCAAAGATAGTAACTCATAAAGGTGTAGATTATTTAGTTTATAAAATACAAGATAACGAGTATGTAATAGAATACGAATATGTTGGTTCGTTAAAAAGACATTATTATAAAAAAGAATATGTTGGTGAAAGCAATGAAGCAATTCATTCAACAATGGATTTAATAGATACTCAAGAGCAAGGAATTAAAGAAGGCATTAAGAGCGGTGCTATGATTAGATTCTTAGCAAGATTAGGTGTAGTTCAAAATGCCGAAAGTATTAAGAATGAACAAAAGAGATTAAAAGAGGACCAATTATCTATGGATAACAATGGCGGAATATTAATCTTTGATAGCAAGTTCGCAGATATTCAAAAGGTTGATAGTAAACCATTTATTGTAGATAAGGAACAAATGGATTTAATTAAGAATAATGTTTTTGATTACTTCCATATAAGTGAAGCAATACTTCAAAATACCGCTTCTGAGGATCAATGGAATCTATTCTATGAGGATGTAGTTGAACCAATTGCTATTCAAATAAGTCAAGTATTAACAAATATGATAATTAAATTTACAGATATTGAAAAAGGACTAAATGTTGTGTTAGAAAGTACTAAACTTCAATTTATTAGTAATACTACCAAATTAAATGTATCACAGCAATTATTTGATAGAGGAATATTAAGCACTAATCAAGTTATGGATATTTGGAATCTACCTCATGTTGAAGATGGCGACAAAAGATATATTCGTAAGGAATATACTGAGGTTAATAACTTAGATAAGGAAGGAAGTGAAGAAGATGGCAAACAAGAGCCAGATAATGGAAACAGCAATGATGGAAACGAGCAAGAAACAAGCAACAATGAAGAAAATAAAAATGAATGAGATACATAGTAAGAAATATATAGATAATTTGAAAGAAACAACTTATAAAGGTGAGAAAGTTGTTTTTATTTTACCTAGTGGGAGGGAATATTGATGAAAAACGAAAAAGAAATAAGACTATTAGCTAAGAATCTTGAAGTAAGACAAGATGAAGAAAATGAAGAAAAAATGATTGTCGAAGGATATGCAGTTGTTTTTAATTCACCAGCAACACATGGATTCACTGAAATTATAGATAGCAATGCATTTAATGGTTGCGATATGAAAGATGTATGCCTTAAATACAACCATAATGACACTCATTTAATATTGGCCAGAACTAGAAATAACTCATTGCAATTAACAATCGATGATAAAGGATTGTTTATTCGTGCTGAGTTAATAGATACTACTTCAAATAGAGATATCTACAAGATGATCCAGGCTGGATTATTAGATAAGATGTCATTCGCATTTACAGTTGAAGAAGAAAAATGGGATTTAGCAACTGATACTAGAACAATATTAAAGATTGATCGTTTGTATGATGTGAGTGTCGTGGATACGCCATTCTATGATACGACTTCAATATATGCTCGTGCTTTGAGTACACTGGATAGTGAAAAGAAGAAGTTGGATAACTTAAGAGCCAAAAGGGAACTTTCAAAAAGAAAGCTCCTTTTAAATTTAAAAATAAAAGAAATAGGAGGAATTTAAAATGAATTACGATGAAATTCAAAAAGAATTAAAGCAAATTGAAGAAAGACTTTCAAGTGATGAGGATATTTCAGAAGAAGATATGAAATCACTTGAAGAAAGAGTTGAACAACTAGAGGAAGAAAAGAAATCATTAGTTTCAAAAGCTGAAAAAAGAAGAGAAACTCTAGAAAAGATTAAAAGGGGAGCTATTGGCGATAAAAAAGAAGAATATAAAGAAGGAGAAAAAGAAATGAGTGAAGAAAGAAAGATATTAGAAAATGCAGAATATAGAACAGCATTTTTGAAAAAACTACAAGGAAAGAAATTAACTGATGCAGAAGAAAGAGCAATGACTTCAGCTGCAAACTCTGTCGGAACTGCTATTCCTACAGTAACACAAAATTTAATTATGGAGAAGTTAGAGCAATATGCTCCATTGTTAAATGAAATTGAATTGTTAAGAGTCGATGGAAATGTAACATTTGCAGTTGAAACTGACCAAACAGATGGTAACATTCATACTGAAGGAGCAACTATTACAGAGGATGGAGAAGTATTAATTCCTGTAAGTTTAACTTCATATGAGATTACAAAATATATTACTATCTCAAAAACAGTTGCAAAAATGTCAATTGATGCATTTGAAAAATGGTTAACAAATATGTTAGCAAGAAGAATTGCTAGAAAAATTATCAAATTAATTATTTCTGGAACAGGAACAAATCAACCTACTGGTGTTGAAAAGGCAAATACTTGGGGAGCTACTAATTCAGTTACTGTTGGTAAAACTGCAAATTTAACAGAAGCTAATGTAACTGATTTAATCGCTTTATTGCCAGGTGCATATGATGCAAATGCTAAATGGTTAATGAGTAAGAAAACATTATATTCAGATTTTAGACCATTACAAGACAAATCTAAAAATGATATTTTCGTAAAAGAAAATGGAAAATTCTATGTTGATGGTTATGAAGTAATGCTAGATGATAGTGTAACCTTCCATGAAGCATATTTAGGAGATTTCAAAATGTATGCAGGAAATTTATCAGAAGATGTAACTGTAGACACTGATAAAAAGTTAAGTGCTAATAGTTTTGAATACCTAGGTTGTGCTATGTTCGATGGTAAGCCAGCTATTGGTGAAGCATTCGTAAAATTAGTTAAAGCAACAGCTTAATTATTAAGGAGGTATAGGCAATGCTAGAAAAAGTTAAACTTTCTTTAAGAATAAATAATGATGCATTCGATGAAGAAATAAATAGTCTAATAAAATCTTGTAAAAAAGAATTAGAACTGGTAGGCATTGCCCCTTCTATTCTTAATTCAAACGATGCAATGATACTTCAAGCTATTACTTTGTATTGCAAAGCACATTTCGGATTTGATAATTCAGAAGCTGAAAGATATATGAAATCTTATGAGTCCCTAAAAATACTTTTATCAACGAACACAAAATATAAGGAATAAATATGTATTTTAAAAATATTGGTTATCTAATGAAAGAAAATATAACATTAGATAGGAAAAATAGACCAAAGGTAACATATACAGAACATCTTTTTTATTGTAATGAAAAAAGTATAGGGCAAAGTGAATTTTATCAATCAGAAGCTGCTGGATTCAAACCTGAAATAAAATTAGAATCAAAGTTATTAGATTTAAATGGCGTAACTCATATCAAATACAACAATATCATTTATAAGATATTAAGAACTTATAAGAAAGAAGATGTTATTGAATTAACATTAACATCAACGGTTATTGAAAATAAATAAATATGGAAAATACTAAAATTGAATTTATAGATACATCACAAGAATGTATTAAAATGATGAAAAAACTTTCTAAAGATGCATTAAAACAGGGTGGTAAGATAGTTACCAGTAAATTAAAAGAAAAAATTCCAGTTAAAAGAGGATATTTTAAGAAAGCAGTAAAAGCTTGGGCTAAAATTAACTATAAAACTGGGCAACCTTATTTAGAAGTAGGTTATTTAACTAGAGAACAAATGAGGAAAAAATACGGAATCAAATATTTTGTTAATCCTACATGGTTTGAATTTGGTACAAGGCCACATACAATTCAAACTATACAGTCTAAAGAAGGAGGTAAACTTACATATGAATTGCATGACAACCATACTAAATATGGCTATATAGTGCAGCATCCTGGAATGTCAAGTAAAAATTTTTTAAGAAATACAGCTTATGAAAATATTGATGAAATTCAAAATGCAATCCAAGAAGGACTTTGTAAATTGGAAGAATATACATTAGAACAAGGAATGAATATTGACTTAGGAGGAGATGAAGAAATTGATTAAAATAGACCATTTTTTAAATAAATTTATGCCAAAAGTCAATGAAATTATGACGGTATATTTTGAAAGAACTCCTAAAGATGCAATTTATCCTTATGGTGTTATTCCAGATTTATCTATTTCTACTCTTGATTATGGAGCTCAAGTTTTATTTGATATAGAGTTATATATTAATGAATTATCAGAATCCAATGTAGAAAAATTGTGTGATGATTTAAGAATAGGTTTAGATGGTTATCACTATCAAGATGAAGAAATTGGCTTTCATATTAATTTTGATGGCCAGTATTTAGGTAAAATGACCGAACAGGACTCTTCTATGCGAAGAGTTACTTTTATTGCAAGAATATTTTAAGGAGGTGCAATATGGCTTTAGTTAATCTTTCGACAAATGATATTCAAAAAATTCAAATAGACGAAGGCATTGTTGTTGTTAATTATGGAGAACAAGACGAAAAGGTGTTAGGACCTACAAGAGGTGGAGCAGAATTTACAGCAACACCATCCATTAGAGATATAGAATTTGATGGAAGAAAAGGCAAATCTAAAGGAATGGAAGTAAAAGACGGAGAAGATGTTTCTTTAAAAATTTCTACTTTATGTTGCAGTTTAGAAAATCTTAAGTTAGCTATACCTGGCGCAACAATTGCAAGCAATAAGCTTACTCCAGGGAGATTTGGAGTAATAGAAGGAAGTAGTTATTTAAAGAATGTTGCTGTTGTTACAAAAATGCTAGATGGTACATTCACGATAATTACAGTTAAAAACGCAATGCACGAAGGTGCGTTTACTTATAAAGGTGTATCTAAAAATGAAAATGAACACAGTTTGGAATTTTTAGGACATTATGATCCAACGGATGCTAATGAAGAATGTTGTTGGGATATTGAAACATCAGCAACTAATCCATTAGCAAGTTAGAATAGAGAAATGACTCTCTTTTCTTATGTTTATTAATAGCTAGTAGATGTAAGAAAAGAGAGTCGAAAAAAGGAAGGAATATAATATGGAAAGTTTAAAAATAAAACCTAGAGCATTATCAAAAATATCATTAATTATTAATAAAATGGGGATTTCATCATTAATTATGCAATTAGATGTTGAAACTGGAGATGAAAAGCAAGATAGAAAAGAATTAGTAAAACAACTTGTTGCATTAGTCATAGATAATTTTTATAAGGCAGAAGAAGAAATGATAGAGCTTATTGCAATGTTAAAAGAAATTACAAAGCAAGAAGCAGAAGAAGTTGATATTGTTTCATTTATAAAAGAACTTATTAATAATGATAAAATAAAAGATTTTTTAAAATTAACGTAGGACTTGGGACTCCAGCAGTTCTACGTCTTTTTTTTAAACATTATGGAGGAATAGAGTTTTTTTATGACAAAGATTGGGAACTTATGATTGATTGTTTAAAATACGCAGTAGAAAAAGAAAATGAGATTCCGAGAATTATTGAATTAATTTTTAAAAAAATTAATGGAAATACTCAAAATACAATTCAAGAATTTAATAAAAAAATGCGTAGTGCAAAAGAAATATTAAAAGATTATGGATTAAGTTAGGAGGTGCAATATGGCTAATATATTTAGCATTTTTGGACAAGTATTTATTGACAATGAAAAGGCTAATAAATCTATTGAAGAGACTACCAAAAAAGGAAAAGACAGCAGTAAAAGCTTTGGAGAAAGTTTTATGGATGTTTCTAAAAAAGCAATGCAAATAGGTACAGCTGTTGTTGGAGCTACTACAGCGATAGTTGGAGGATTAACTGCAGCCGCAAACTCAAGTGCATCAGCAGCAGATGTTATTGACAAAGGTAGTATTAGAATGAATGTGAGCAAAAAAGCGTACCAAGAATTGTCATATGCTGCAGGACAATGCGGAGTTGAAATGACTTCTTTGGAAAAGGCAGCAAAGAAACTTGAAGGAACTAATTTGAATATGGAAGATGCCATGAATCAAATCATGTCTTTAGGGACAGCAGAAGAACGAGCAACAAAAGCAGCAGAATTATTTGGAAACAATGTAGCATATACGTTATCTCCATTAATAGAACAAAATACAGAAGATTATGATGGATTAATTCAAAGAGCTAATGAGTTAGGGCTTGTAATGAGTGATGATGCAGTTAATGCAGGTGTTGTATTTGGAGATACAATGTCTGATGTTTCACAGTCGTTAGGTGCTATCGGAAACAGAATTATGGCAGGAATTATTCCATTATTACAAACAGTTTTAAACTTAATTATAGAGCATATGCCAGAGATACAAGCAATGATCGACAAATTAGCTCCCGTTTTGGTTTCAATGCTCGAGAGTATTTTACCAATATTTGTAGAGCTTGCAAAAGAATTATTTCCAATTCTCTTTGATTTAATTGAGCAATTATTACCAATAATAAGTGAAATAATTACTGGAATTTTACCAATATTTACTGATATTTTAAAAATAATTTTGCCTCCACTTGTCCAAATAATTCAGGAACTATTGCCAGTATTATTACCTATATTAGATGCATTGTTACCTTTATTACAACCAATTTTTGATTTGCTTCTTTGGTGTACAAACAATATTTTAAAGCCAATTATAAGTGTAATTACTTCTATTGCAAATGTAATAAGCAGAGTTTTAGTTGGGGCCTTAAATGGTTTAACGCCAGTTGTAAATGGAGTTAAAACTATTTTTCAAAATGTTTTTGGAAGTTTATATGGCATAATAAAATCTCCAATTAATTTTATGGCAGACGGATTAAACAGTTTTATAGAAAAAGTTAACAAAATTAAAATACCATCATGGGTTCCTGGAGTGGGAGGCAAAGGTTTAAACATACCATTTATTAAACGTTTAAGAGTAGGTATTGACGAAGTACCATACGATGAAATGCCAGCAGTTTTACACAAAGGGGAACGTGTATTAACAAAAGATGAGGCAAAAGAATACGATAATATTAAAAATCAAAAAAATGATATTAGCTACAATTATTACAATAGCATAACAGTTGAGCATTTAGAAGTAAAAGAAGAAAAAGATATCGAAAGAATAGCCGAGGAATTATTATACTTACAAAAGAGAGAGGTGTAATTAATGCATTATTTTATTTTTAACGAAATCAATTCAAATGATTTGGGAATTATTGTTAAAAAAATGCCTCAAGTACCATTGGCTGAAAGAGATATCGAATCTTTCAATGTGAGTGGTAGAAACGGCAGTTTACATATTGACAATGGGACATATAAATCAATAAATTATACAATCAGTTGTATTATATCTGACATTTCTAAAATTGATAATATTAAAAAAACGTTTAATGGGACCTCAAAACTTATTCTTTCAAAGTATAATGATAGATATTTTGAAGCGACAATAAAAAATCAGGTTAGTTTTGATAAATATCTTAATGTACTACAAGAATTTCCCTTGCAATTCGAATTACAGCCTATTGCTTGCAGTAACGAATTAATAGAAACAACAATTTCATCAGACACGGACGATTTTGATATTGGGGGAAATGCAATTACAAATCCAATAATTATTGTAGATGGAATAGGGACTGTGACGATTAATAATGTTTCAGTTCAGATATTAGAAAGTGATATAGTTATAGATTGTGAATTAATGAATTGCACAAAAAACAACTTAAATGCAAACGACAAAGTAGTCTTGGATAAATTTCCAGTATTAAATCCCACCAACAACACAATAACTATCGGTGACGGAATAAACAGTATTGAATTAAAATATAGAAAGAGGTGGTTGTAATGTTAGTTTTATATACTAAAAATACCACCTCTTTTTCTAATTTAGGATTAGGTATTTTAAGAGATTTTAGCACCAATCCCCTAATAACAGAAGTATTAAATGGAGAATATAACCTAGAATTTGAATATATAAATGGTGGGTGGTTAAGTGAAGAATTAGTTGTAGGTAATATTATAAAAGCTAGCGGACAGTTATTTAGAATTTGGGATGTGCAGCCAGATTTAACAAAATTTAAAGTCTTAGCAAAACACATTTTTTTCGATTTAGCAAAAAATTTTTTAGTTGATGTGTCTCCAACAAATTTAACAGCAAACAATGCACTAAATTGGATTTTAGCTAGAACAAGTAATCCAAATAATTTTGTTGTAAATGGCAATTGTACATCGGTTGCATCAGCTAGGTATGTTAGAAAAAATGTAATTGATGCAATATTCAATGAAGACAATGCTTTATTAAAAAAATTTGGCGGTGAATTAGAATTAGACAATTTTAATATATATGTTCACCAAAAAAGAGGCAATGTCACCAAAATGCCAATAATGTATGGAAAAAATTTAACTGGTGTACAAATGGATATTGATTTATCAACAGTAGTAACTAAAATAATTCCGCAAGGTAAAGATGGATTATTGTTAGATGAATTATATGTAGATAGCCCAATAATAGATAATTATTTTGCACCATTTTATCAAAAAATTGATTTTAATGACATAGGGATTGATGAAGAAGCAGAAATAGATGAGGCAACCGCAAAAAATCAATTAAGAGCAGCTGCACAAAAATTATTTAATGAAGGGATTGATAAACCAACCATATCAATTAAAATTGATTTTATTGAATTGTCCAAAACTACAGAATACAAGCAATATCAAAATTTAGAAACAGTTGCATTAGGAGATACAATAAAAGCAATTATTCCTAAATTAAATTTAAATTTGGAAACAAGAGTGGTAAAAACAGTTTACGATTGTTCGCTAGAAAGAATAACTAAAATAGAGTGTGGGACTGTTACAGCTAATATAGTAACTTCTCAAAATAACAATAACAAAGATATTTCAAACAAATTAAAAGAAATAGATGTTACATCCATTTTATCAGAAGCTCAAGCCAATGCAACTGACCTAATTAATCATCCGTTTGGCGGGCATATTTTTATTTCTGAATCAACTGGTGAATTATTAATTATGAATACAACTGATCCTTCAACGGCAACTCAAGTATGGAAATGGGGATTAGGAGGTTTAGGATTTAGTTCAAACGGTATCTCTGGACCATATGGAGTCGCAATGACGCAAGACGGTAAAATTAATGCAGATTATATAACAACTGGTACTTTATCAGCATCAGTAATTGAAGGATATTCAAATTTGTTAATCCAAGTAAATAAATTAGTCAATTTAGTAAAAAGCACTACTGGAGAAAATTATATTCACATAGAAGATGCAATGGAAGGGCAATTACAAGAATTAACAATTGAAGGGCATATTGAATTATTATATCCAGGCAACGAGTTATATCCAAGTAATGAATTATATCCAATTGATACATATCTAATAGTTAGTACAACTAGAACAATATCTCAAACATCAAAAAGATATCATCTTCCAATTAACGCGTTAAGTACAAATGAAAAGTTCAAATATAGCAAGGGGAAATGCTATATAATTCATTCAGATGAATCAACAGAAGAATTATCAGACATAGATATACAATTATTTGAAGGAGATAATTATTTATATCTAGAATCTTTTCAAAATAATATCAATCTAACTGCTAAATATGTCATAAAAAGCGAATATACTGATGTATTTTCTACAAAAGCAGAAATGTATAGTGCAATAAACCAAACTAGTCAAACAATAGACTTAAAATTAGAGAAGAAAACTGATAAAGAGAATCTTATAGCTCAAATAAATATGTCTACCGAAAAAGATAAAGATGGTTCTTATATTGGAATAGAAGCAGATAAATTGAATTTTAAAGGGAAAAAATTTAATCTAACTACTGATGACATTGAAATAGATAGTGATATTTTAAATATAGATAAAAATGGTGTAGTTAGTATTATAGATAATGCAAGTGGGAATGTTTCTAATTTTGAAATTATAAAAAATACTGGAGAAAAATGTGATGTTTGGGGAAGAAGTATTGAATTTACGGAAAGTGCAAATATTCATTCTAGATTTGGTTTAAATTCATTAGATATAAATAACGGGCTAAAATACCTAAGCTATGATCAGGGCAATTTATATATAAGTGGGCAAATATATCCTTCTTCATTAGAAAAAATGAAAAAAAATTTTGAAAAATTAGAGAATGGATTGGACATTATAAACGATACAGAAATTTATAAATATAATATGATATTTGAAGATGATAACACAAAGAAACATATCGGTTTCGTAATAGGTGATAGTTATAAGTATTCCAAAAAAATAACCTCGGTTAAAAATAATAGTGTTGATTTATATTCTATGATTGCTGTTGCTTATAAAGCAATTCAAGAACAACAAGAAGAAATAAAAAAATTAAAGGAGATGATAAAAAATGGCTTATAATCCAACAATATGGAATAATAATAATGTTCCTGCGGTTACTGCCGATAATTTAAATCATATGGAAACTGGAATTAAAGAAGCTCATGATGGTATAGATGAGATAAATACAAAATTAACTAGTCTAACAACATATTCAACAGAAGAAATAAATACAGGAAAGAAATGGATAGATGGTAAACCTATTTATAGAAAGGTAATTGATTGTGGAGCACTTTTGAATAATACTATAAAGACAGTAGCTCACAATATTTCTAATCTTGATTTTGTAATTTTTTTAAATGGTACTTCTTATTCTTCTACTACTGGAAATTATTTTCCATTGCCTTATGTAGCTGATAGCTTACAAGCAATAGTAAAAATATGGGCTACTGACACAAATATATATTTGCAAACAACAGCAGATAGAACAGATTATACAAAAACGTATGTAACAATAGAATATACAAAAACAACTGACGAGGTGATAAGTAATGAATGATATTATAATTCAAGTAGATACAAACACAGCTAAAGTCTATTGTGAAAATAATAAAATAGGAGTAAAACATGCTAATTTGCAAAATAAATTAATATTTGAAATGTCAGAAAAGATTAATGGTGTAGCATGGTTAGAGTATGAAATTGATGGAGTAAAAAAATGGGCTGAGATGGAAGAAACAGATACAGGCTATCAGATAGATATAAAATCATGCTTACTTAAATCTTATTTTGTAAATGTTGACTTAAAAATAACAGAAGACAGGAATGCTAAAGGGGTTCCTATTTTTGTTTCAACAATTACAGAATTAGAAGTATATGAAAGTATAGGTGCAACAGAAGAAGAGCCAGAAGAATATCCTAGCTGGTTAGATAATGCTAACAAAAAATTAGCTGAAATGTCAACATTAGAAAACACAGTATCTGCAAATGAAGCTTCTAGAACTCAAGATGAGGCGACTAGACAATCAAATGAATCTGCAAGGATAAATAATGAGACAACTAGAATATCAAACGAAAACGAAAGAATAAGTGCCGAAAACACAAGAACTACAAATGATGCAGCAAGAGAAAACAGAATAGCTAGTCTAGAAACCAAAACAAGTACAAATGCTACCAATATATCTAATGAAATTACTAATAGAGAAAATGAAGATATAGCATTACAAAGACAAATAGATGCTATTACAAGTGCCAGTGATGTTGTTGATATAGTAGGAACTTATGCAGAATTACAAGCATATGATACTTCTCCTTTAACAAATGATGATGTTATAAAGGTATTACAAGATAGTACCCATAATAATGCATTAAGCTATTACAGATGGATAATAACAAGCAATATTGGAAATTGGGTTTATGTAGGTAGTGAAGGACCATTTTATACAAAAGGAGAAGTTGATACTTTATTAAGTGGAAAACAAAATACACTTACTTTTGACTCAATACCGACTAACGGAAGTAGTAATCCAGTAACAAGTGGAGGAGTTAAATCTTATGTTGATGAAATGATAGGAAATATAGGAAGCTTATTAGATGAAATAAATGGCGAGGTGATTTAATGGGAACTACAGCACAAAAACTAAATAGAGTTTTACAAACTAAATCAGACCTTAAAACAGTTATAAATTATAGCGGTGCTAACATAACAAATGAAACAACTTTTAAAGATTATCCTAAATTATTGAATAAAGCATACATAGATATTTTAAATGATGCGGGAGAATCTTTATACAATGCTTTACCTAAAACAACAGGAACAGGAACAAGTATTGATTTAAATACTGAAAAAGGTAAAATGAAAATAGAATTGAATTCAAGTGACTTAACACAAAGCGGAACACCTACACCCGATAATCCACTAGATATTCATGTTGTAACAGGAGTACAAAATATACAAATTATAGGAAAAAATTTAATAGAGCCAAAATTACCTACTACAACAAAAAATGGTATAACAATTACTAATAATGGAGATGGCAGTTGGACTTTAAATGGAACTGCAACAAGTAATGTTGATTTTAGAATAGACCAAAGCACACCTACTGGAAGAGATAATTTAAAGACATATAATGGTACATATACATTTAGTTGTAATGAATTAATCAATGGGATGCAATTAGTAATAATGCAAATCAACACTTGGAATACAATTGCAAAAATGATGAATAACAATATTCCTGTTACTTTTACAACCGATAAAGATAATTGTTTTATATATGTATTTGTTTCTTCTGGAACAACATTAAACAATTTAACTATTTATCCACAATTAGAAAAAGGAACAATAGCAACACCGTTTAAACCATATTATTCACAAAATTACCCTGTTAATTTAGGCAATATAGAACTATGTAAAATAGGAGATTATCAAGATTATATATATAATCAAAATGGAGATTGGTATTTGCATAAAGAAATAGGAAAAGTAATTTTAAATGGTGGAAGTAATGAAAGTTATGCTTATCAAAATAATCATAGATTTTGGTTAAGACGTTCTTATTGGACTAATGAAACGGTGCCTAAAAATCCACCAAACATTTCAACTAAGATAGGTTTGTTTTGTAATAGATTTGTAGAAAGAGCAGCAGGCGAAACATGGAGTAGATTAGAGGGTATATCATACGATAGCCCTAATACAACAGACCAACCAATAGGTAGTACATTTACAATTGCTTGTAATTCAGTAGCAACTACCGAAAGCAATTTTAAAACGTGGCTATCTAACAATCCATTAGAAGTAGTTTATATATTGCAAAATACACAAGATATACAAATAACTGATACAACACTAATACAACAACTAGACAATCTAAAAAATGCAAAATCATATGAAGATAAGACTTATATAATAATAACCAACGATAATGAAGAAAATTTATTACTAGAAGTAGAAGCAACTGCGCTAAAAAGTATAAATCTAATAGAAAGTGAGGGTGAATAATGAACTTTCTAAAAGAATATTGGACACAGATAGTATTTATGTTAGGAATACTATCTTTTCTTTTTACTTTTGGCAAATCTATGATAGAAGGAACTAAATGCAGTTTAAGAAACGATATATTAGACATTTATGATAGGTGCAAAGATAGTAAAAAAATTACACATTATGAACTAGAATCAATTCAACATAGTGCTGAATTATACTTTAAGTTAAAAGGAAATTCTTTTGTAAAAGATATAGTAGAAAGAACAAAAGAATTTGAAATAGTTGATTAGAAAGAAGGTAATATTATGGAAATCACTATGATAATTAATATAGTAACATTTTTTGTTACATTAATATTAGGAGAATTAGCTAAAAAATTTGACTTAATAGAAAAAAATAAAATACCTATACAAAATTTATGTATAGGTATTATTATTGCATGTATAGAATACATAATCACAAAAGATTTTAAAACTTCAATTATGATAAGTGGAATAACAGCAGGTGGAGTATATGATATATTCCATAATTTAAATAAGATATTTAATAATGGTGGTGAATAGTTATGAATGATAGAGCTAAATTTAATGAAATTAATGATAATCAAAAAGAAAGAATCAACAAAGTTAGGGAAATCTTTTCTGATATTTATGATTGGTTAGAAAATAATTGCAAGGGAAGTAGAGAAACTTCTCTTGCTTTTACTAAATTAGAAGAAGCTCAATTCTGGGCTATAAAGGGAATCAGTAGGGAGGAATAATTATGAGTAAAAAAGGCATAGATGTTAGTTCTAATAATGGGGCTGTAATTTGGGAATGTGTAAAAAATGCTGGCTATGAATTTGCTATCATTAGGTTAGGATATGGTAACGATGAATCTAGGCAGGATGATAGTCAATTTATTAGAAATGTTAATGAATGTGAAAGATTAGGTATTCCATATGGAGTTTATTTATATTCATATGCACTAAATTTAAGCGAAGCCATGAGCGAAGTATCACATGCTTTAAGATTATTAAAACATATTGGTTCTAATTTCAAATATGGTGTATGGTTCGATATGGAAGATGCAGACAATTACAAAAAAAGACATGGTATGCCATCAAATGATATGCTAGTAAATATTTGCTATACTTTTTGTGAAAATATAGAAAAGGCAGGTTATTATACTGGTATTTATGCTAGTTTAAGTTGGCTAAATAATCAATTAAATAATTCTAAATTAGATAGATTTGATAAGTGGGTAGCTCAGTGGAATACTAAATGTACCTATAACAAAATATATAGTATATGGCAACATACAGATAAAGAATACATTGGTGGTAATAAATTTGATGCTGATTATTTAATTAGAGATTTTGCTACTGGTACAGTAGTAAAAAAAGAAAAATCAGTTGATGAATTGGCACAAGAAGTTATTAATGGATTGCATGGTAACGGAGAGGCAAGAAAGCAATCATTAGGTAGCAAATATAAAGAAGTACAAAATCGTGTTAATCAGTTAATAGCATCTAAAAAGACTAGTGCAGTATATTATACAATTCAAAGAGGAGATACCTTAAGTGGTATTGCTAAAAAATATAGTACAACAGTAAATCAGTTAGTCAATTGGAATAATATAGTAAATCCTAACTTAATCTATCCTAATCAAAGAATAAGAGTAAAATAATGAGTAAGAAAAGACCTAATACTAGAGCAGTGAAGCAACAATTATTTTTAAAATGCGGTAGGGTGGATATGTATAGTATGGAGAAATATGCAAAATACAAACTGGAATTACACCACGATCCACCTTTTCAATATAGCCATCATACTGTATATGAAGAGAGCTATTTATTATCAGCAGATAATCACAGAGAATTGCATTATTTAGAGCATAATCAACCAGAAGAATATGATAGAAGAATGGAAATTATCAAAGAAAATAAAAGAATATTAGAAAGAAAGAGGAGTAATCATTAATTTGGTTATTCCTCTTTTTTTATTTTTCCGACAAAATACGACATTTTTTGACAAAGTATATGTTAGAATATATCTGTGAAAAGGGGGATAGCATGGTTACAAGAAAAGTTTTAAGAGATGAAGAGCTAGTAAGATTCTGCAAAGAATTAAACATTAACTGTAATATGAAATCAATTCTAATAATGATAGATAAAAAACAAGCAGAATATTATAGTATTGATGATGATTGCTTTCACAAACTTGATTTAAAAATTGCTAAAAAGTATATTTAAAAGAGGAAATTGACTAATTGTCTTTTTCCTCTTTTTTTATTTTGCCTTCTTCTAATGCTTTAATTCCTAATCTGACAAATTGTGCTTTATTTAAATCGAATTTGTCTAAAACTTCCATTGCGTGTTCATATTCTTCATTTTTTAAATCTGCCTTAAATATTTTCCATCTTTCTCTCCTAGTTTCTCTTTGCTTTTCGTTATATGCCATAAAATAACCACCTTTCATTTACATTATACAACAACCGTACGAAAAAAGCAACAAACTTATAAAAAACTATTGACACCGTACGGTTGATATGATATAATAAGTATGTAAGATAAAGAGAAACGATATCTTACAAGAAAGGAGAAAGATGGATACAATAAAAAAGAAGCCAATCCGTATGTTAAGTTTGGACGACTTATACGAATTAGCTCGAAACGGTTATATCATTACTAAACATAATGATACAATCATAATAGGTCGAAAGGTTAATTAAAACCTTTCCTCCTAATTATATTATTTATCCATTTAAAAGTCAAATGAAAAATTTAAAAAGAATAGTAAGGGGAATGGTTAATTATTATAAATCTAATAATGAAAATTATGTTCCTATTTATACAGGAG
>CAMOMI010000018.1 GCA_946619755.1 uncultured Clostridia bacterium | reverse complement strand
TAAATTTAACATTATATTTTAAATCTGGATATTTTTTCCAATCATAAATAAATTTAGCTTTTTTATTATACTTGCTAACTTGTTCCTCTAACCAATTCGTAGCAATTTTAAGATTATTTAGCGAATCATCCATATTATATTGATCTATTTCATTAAGAAGATTCCAACTAGTTGTTGCATCATCTGTATATATTGATACTATCAGTGTCCTCCCCATTATAGTATCTGCTGTCCCGTGTCTTCCACCATATAAATCAGTCTCATCTACTTCATAATCATCATCTATTTTATATTCTTCAGTATCATCTTCATTTTCTAAAACTGTTTTTGGTGTTTCTTCATTATTATTAATTTCTTTTGTTTGACATCCAGTTAATATAAATAACATTAAAAATAGAAACAAATATAATCCTATTTTTCTATTCATAATAATTATCATCCCCAATTTAAAAAGCAATTATTAAAACTGCTTTTTTATTTATTTATATTCATCTAATAGAGACGTATCAGTACAAGGCATGAATGTTATTTCCTTATCCCCTGTCATATATTCTTCTACTTGTTTTGTAGTGTAATTTTTTCTAACTATCCAATCATTTTCTAAACGATATGAAGATGTTATTTCATATCCCATATTTCCTGAAACTGATAAAAGAGAGCCATCATTCATTTTATAGAATATTGTATCTTTATCAAGTCGGCCATCTATTGTTCCAACAAATACGATATAATTATTATCGTCATTTCCTAAATTTTCATCATATGTATAAATATTCGTATTAGCAATAATATAGTTTCCAATAATACCATGTGTATATATAAACAATTCAGGAATATTATCATTATTAATATCAACAACTGAATATTCATGTCTAGCTTCTTCATAATCAGCTACCATACTTTTATAATATTTAATAATTTGTGATGTTTCAACCGAACTTTTTTGTTTTGTTATTTCATTAGTACATTTTTCCTTTTTACCAATAATACCTATAAACATTAATACAATTAATGCTATTAATAATAGTATAATTATCATTAAACTAAATATAATTTTTTTATTTTTACTTCTCATCTTTACACCTCTATTGCTTATTATAGTACTTAATTTATATTTATTAAATCATTTATTGATTTTTAATTTTTTTTGACAATAATGATGTCAAATATTATTTTTTATTATTACTAAAAACTTTATCTTAATACTAGTGGTAATTGTATTAAGATTACATTCATGTAATCAATTTTTTAAGATACTTACTATTAATCTAGTTGAATCTATATTTTGCTTACTAGTAATCTAATAGATTAACATATTAGTAAATAGTTGATGTAGAAGCCTAGATTCAAGAAATAAATATACATAATAAAAGCAACAATAATTTTTGTTGCTTATTACATTCTTTTATCGTCAGCCATTTGCCATGGTCTAAATCTTTTTTCTTCGGTGTGACCACTTAAGTTAAACTCTAGAAAGCCACAATCTCTTAGTAAGTCTTCTTCTTTTTCTAATGGTTTTATAATATTCTTTAGGATATCTAACCAAATAAATTCTGGTATTCTTGTATATGTTTTAGGAATAGCATTTTCAAGTTCCTCTTTTGATAATCCACATGATACTAGATAATTAATTCTTTCTGTTCTAGTCTTTACATATTCATCATCAGATATAATAAATTTATTGTAACTATTAAAATTTTCAATATTAATCTTTCTAATATCGTTCCAAGGAATAATATATCTTTCATGAGTACAAATTCCTTTTAAGACTTCTCTTCCATCAAATCCTTTGCCGACAGCATCAATATAGATTTTTTTACCTAAGGAGATACCAACACTAATACCAGCATAGCGCTCATATCTTTCAGTAGTTGGAACGTTTAAGTGGAACAAGATTAATACGCCTTTAGAATTTTCTTTTTTTATTTCTTTAATAATATCTAAAACATTAGGATTTATTTCTTTTACAGGGATTGATTTCATGCAATGTTCTTGAACGGGGTTACCATTACGAATACTAGTTAAATTTGTTAGTTTGTCTTTATTTTTTAAATAATCATCTTCATCGATAATTATTGCTAAATCATCAATAGGACTTAAATCAGGAAAAAAAGTCATAATATTTACCATATCTTTTGCTCTATGATATTTTAAAATATGTGGTATATCTTTTTCGTTTTTAATTGAAAGCATAAAATCACCTAAATTTATTATATCACTATAAATTAAATATAAATATATTTTATTGCTAAAAGTTAAAATATTTGATATTATTTAGTTAGAATAGATGGTGATTTAATGAAATTAAATAGTTTGGTTAATAAAGTTACAGGTTATATCAATAATAAGGTTGAAGAGAAAAAAGTATATGACCAAAGAGTTAATAATTCACTAAAACTAAATGTTAGTAATGTTATTACTGATAAAGATAATAATAATGAAGGATATATTATTGAATTTAAAGAAATGTGTCCTTATATAAATGAGACACATGCTAGAAGAATTGCTAATTTAATTTCTTTAAATGAGATTGTTTTAAATATTGTGCAGATTAATCAAAAGATAGATAATCAATCATTTATAATGGTGCTTACTAATTTAAGAATACTAATTATTAAAGATGATAAATATGGAGCAGCTAAATATACTGATATAACTAGATTTGAGATAATTAGTAAATCGTTACTTAGTCAAATAATTGATTTTAATGGCATAATATTAGGTGTAGATTTAAATCAAAATGATTTTAATATTTTTTATAATTTATTATTTAATGTTGAATATCGAAATAGTTTTATTGTTAATAAGAAAAAATATTTATGTGGAATAGAACCAATATATCAGATATTTAATAAGTTTAATTCTGGAATAAGTATTGATAGTAGTGATAATATTGTATTTCATGAAAGAAAAGAAAAAAATTATCTTTGTAAATATCAAGATATTGTTAATTATGAAGTGCTTGAAGATAGTACACCGGTTATTAAAAGAAGAGTTAATAATAATGATAATCATAGTATTCCATTTACAAAGAAGGAATGTGTAAAAATTAGTCTTAGAATTACTTTAAATAATGGACAAGTATTTGAAATACCGATATTAGAACCAACGGCATTTAATAGTGTATATAGTCATACTGATAAAAATTATTTAAAGCATATTGCTTTGGCTAAAGAAATAATGGATAAATTGGATTCACTTAATAAAGATTTATGGAAATAAAAAAGACTATATATTAGTCTTTTTGTTTTTTATTTTTTTTATAAGTTTCATAATGGACTCTTTGAACCAAACCCATTGAGAATATTAGAGTTATTGTATAACTGCCACCATAACTTAAGAATGGTAAAGGAACACCAGTTAATGGGCCAATATTGATAACTCCCATTAGATTAATACCAACATGAAATAAAAGATAAGCAAATATTCCATAAGCAATAATGGCATTTCCTAAGTCAGTGGCTTTTTTAGCAATACTTAGAGTACGATATAGAATAAACAAGTATAAAAAGATGATTATTAAACCGACAATTAAGCCCCATTCTTCGACGATGATTGGGAAGATAAAATCAGTGTGTGATTCTGGGAGATATAAATATTTTTGAGTACTCTCACCTATTCCTTTTCCAAATAATCCACCATTTTTTAAAGCAATAATACTATTACATAATTGATAACCTGTTTCATCTTCATAACGTTCACAGGGATTTAGAAATTGGAATCTTTTTAATTGATAATCTCTTAGGAAAGAACCACCAGTTAAAATAAGCATTAAAATAGCTAATAAGATACCGCCAAAGAATATTTTATTGATAGGACTTCGTGTTTGATTTTTTAAAGGTAAAGCATAAAAAATCAGTAAAACAATACCAAAAATAACAGATGCTGTACCCAAATCTGGTTGCATAGCGACTAAAATAATAACAATTAGGCATAGAATGATAGGCTTTAAAAGAGTCCATTGATTGTCTAAGTCATCTTTATGTTTTTGATAATAGTTAGCTAAAAATAAGACAATAATAATTTTACCAATTTCACTGGGTTGAATAGTGATTATTTTAAGATCATACCAGCTTTGGCTGGAATTATAGGCAGCACCATAAACCATTAAGCCAAATAATGAAGCAATTAAAGCAAACATTAAAAATGGCGATATTTTTTTAAATAATTTAGTTGGAAAACATAAAGCACCTAGAAATCCTATTAAGCCAATGATGATAAAAATTCCTTGTCTAATAAGATAGTAATAGATACTATTATGATAACGCATATAAGAAGCCATGGATGAAGCACTTAGAATCATTATAAGGCCAAAAACAATAAAAACTAACATAACAATTAATAATGGTTTATCTAGCTTTGTACTTGTTTTCATCTTATCACTATCCTTTTATATAAATATAGCAAATAGTTTAAAAAAAGTAAACTTAAAATCTTAAGTCTACTTTTATTTTACAATTATTTTTCTAAGAGAATGGTAACTGGTCCATCATTGGTTAGGGTTACTTTCATCTCAGCACCAAAGATACCAGTTTCGATATGAATGCCTTTTTCTTTAATTTTACTATTAAACTCTTCATATAGTTTGATTGCATTTTCGCCATTTAATGCATGGGAATAACTGGGTCTTCTTCCTTTACTGGCATCACCATATAGAGTAAATTGACTTACTGATAAGATGCTGCCTCCAAGATCTAGTAAACTTTTATTCATTATACCATTTTCATCGTCAAAAATTCTTAAATTAAGAACTTTATCAATCATATAATCAATCTCTTTACTGCCATCGCCTTGAGTAAAACCAACTAATAACATCATTCCTTTGCTAATGGAACCAACTATTTTATTATCTACGGATACTTTGGCATCATCACATCTTTGAACTACAATACGCATTTAATTTACCTGTCTTTCTACTTTGTTTACAAATTTTAAATTGTTTAAATCTTTACAATATTTGTCTAGTACTTCGGTGTTTTCAACCATTATGGTTAAAGAATAAATTTTAAACTCACTTTTAGTAATAGTGGTTACTTCTTCAATAACAACGTTATGAGCTGAGGCACTAGTAATAATGTTTAATAGATTATCTTCAGTATTGGTATATATTAATATATCTGTTGGAAACTTTTTAGTTATACCTTCATTCCATTTAACATTGATTAATCTTTCATCTAAGTCCAAAATATTTTTACAATTACTGCGATGAACAGTGATGCCTGATCCTTTTGTAATATAACCAATAATATTATCACCAGGAATTGGTTTACAGCAACCACTTAAACTTACTTTTATTTCATTCATACCTTCAACTAAGACATCATTCTTTATCGGTTGTTTTTTGGTAATATTGGTAATTTTCTTTAATACTTTTTCTGCTGGATTTTCTTTTTTGTTTATTAATTTCATAACAGAAGCAATTGTGTATTTACCGGAACCCAAAGAAATATACAATTCATCTAAATCTTTTAATTTGAAATTATCTAGAATAGTATCTAAATATTCATCCAGTGTTTCATTTATAGGAAGGTTTCTTCTTCTTAAAGCTTTTTCAAACATCTCGCTACCACGTGATAGATTTTCATCTTTTTCACGTTTGGTATAAAAAGCTTTTATTTTATTTTTTGCTTGCGAAGTAACAACAAAGTTTAGCCAATCTTTATTAGGTCCTTTAGATAATTTACTAGTATTTACTTTGATAATATCGCCAGTTTTAAGAGTATAGTCAAATGGTACGATGGCATCATTGACAATAGCGCCAACCATTTTATCACCAACTTCACTATGGACACGATAAGCAAAGTCAACACAAGTAGCTCCTTTTGGTAATTCAATAACATCGCCTTTTGGCGTATATACATAGATTGAATCATTAAATAAGATATCTTTTTTTACATTAGAGATAAACTCTTCAGGAGTGGATGAATCTTCATTTAATTCAATGATACTTCTAAAAATTTCTAATTTTTGCTCCATTTGATCTTTGGCATTTACCGATTTGTTTTCTTTATATGACCAATGAGAAGCAATACCATATTCAGCAATACGATCCATTTCGTATGTTCTTATTTGAATTTCAAATAATTGGCCATCTAATCCGAAAACGGTTGTATGAAGGGACTGATATAAATTGGTCTTAGGCATCGCAATATAGTCTTTAAATCTTTTGGGAACAGGCTTATATTTAGAATGAATTAAACCTAGTGCTAAATAGCATTCTTGTTCAGTATTAACAAATACTCTTAAAGCAAGAATATCATAGATATCTTCGAACTTTTTACCTTTATTCATCTTATTATAGATACTATAAATGCTCTTACTGCGACCTTTTATTTCATGTGGAATATTATGTTCTGTTAATAAAGTACTTACATCGTCGAGCATTTTACCAACAGCTTCATCACGTTCGGTTTTCTTTAAATTTAATTTTTCAACAATGTCATAATATGCTTCAGGATTAAGATATCTTAGTGATAGATCTTCAAGTTCACTTTTTAATTTATACATACCTAGCCTATGAGCAACAGGAGTTAATATTTCTAAAGTTTCCTTGGCCTTTCTTTTTTGTTTGGCTTCAGATAGAACATACAATGTACGCATATTATGTAATCTATCAGCTAATTTAACGATAAGCACTCTGACATCAGAAGACAATCCTACTAATATTTTACGTTGGTTAGCAGCCATCTGTTCTGAATCAGATGAAAAATTTAAACGATTAATTTTGGTTACACCATCAACAATTTTAGCAATATTTTCGCCAAATAGATTTTTAATTTCATCGAATGTACTATCGGAATCTTCAATTGTATCATGAAGTAATGCTGCAGAAATAGCTTCGGCATCGGCATTTACATCAGTAAGAATCCAAGCAACATTTAGTGGATGAGTAATATAATCATCTCCGGTAATACGCTTTTGAGAAAAATGTTTACGATAAGCATAATCATAAGCATTTCTGATTAGTGATAAATCTTCTTCAGAATCATCATAATTTTTGACTTTATTAATAAGATCCTCAATACTAATTTTTTCAGTTTTAACGCTCATGATATCACCAACTTTCTTATTCTTTTAACAATTAATTCCTTTTACTTTTAATTCTTCTACTTCATCATCATCGGAAGTATTTACTGGTCTAGCAATTCTTTTCTTTTCTAACCATAACCATAACATGTTAGAAATAAAGATTGAAGAATATGTTCCAGCAATAAAACCAATAAGTAAAGCAATATTAAAGTTAATTATTTCTCTAGAGCCAAAGAACAATAAGATAATAACCGGAATAATGGTTGTTACTGTTGTTAGAATAGTTCTAGATAATGTTCTACGGATACTTTCATTTACTAAAGTATCTAAATCTTCAGGATTTGTAATATTATTTTTATATTTTTTCTTATAGTTATCTCTAATAATATCAAAAGTAACTATGGTATCGTTAATACTGTAACCAATGATTGTTAAGATAGCGGCAATAAAGATACTACTGATTTCTATCTTAAAGATAGTAAAGAATAAGAATGTCATTGTTACATCATGAATTAAGGCAATAATACCACTAATTGCGTAGTTAAATCTAAATCTAATGGCAATATAGATAATAATACCAATGCTTGCAAATAATAGTGATTTAACGGCATTTTTTACTAATTCTTGCTTAACAACTTTACTTACAACATAGATATCACTATCTAGATTATAATTATCTTTTAAGGTACTTGTTAATTTAGTAATACCTTCTTTATCTAGGACTTCACGAATAGTAATAGTTATTTCTTTATCGTTAGAGCTTGTCTTTTCAATTTTATAATTATTATTAGTAATGATATTAGATACTTCTTTTAAAGTAGTTTCATTGGCTGTATTATTAATAGTTATACTTGTACCCCCAGTAAAATCAACGCCAAAGTTAGCACCAGTTGTAAAATAGAAAACAATTCCAATTACTAATAAGACTAAGGTTAACCCAATAAATTTCATTCTATTTTTAACGATATTTAATTTTTCAAATGGAATCTTAATATCTTTTTGCTTTTGAATTTTGTTTTTATTAATACCTATAAAGAAACCTAATTTATCATCAAAAACGCCTGTTTTTACAAATAGTTTTAAGATAAATTTAATCAAATATACCATTATAATAATGGTTACAATAATGTTAATAATTAACATAGTTGCAAAGCCTTTAACAGAACTTTCACCTAATATAAACATAATGATAGCAGCAATAATTGTCGTTACATTGGCATCAATAATACTAGTGAAACTATTTTTATTGCCAATTTCATACGCATCTTTTAAACTCTTACCAATTAATAAGTTTTCCTTGATACGTTCAAAACAGATAATGTTTGCATCCACTGCCATACCAATACCAAGAAGCATTGCGGCAATGCCTGGAAGAGTTAAAACGCCGTCAATTAGGTAAAAAATACCAAATGACAAAAAGGTGTATAAAATTAAACCAAAGGAAGCAATAAAGCCTGAGAAACGATATACACAGATTATTAAGATAATGACACAAATAATACCAATTACGCCAGCTGTTAGAGTTTTATTTAATGAATTAGTACCAAAAGATGCTTCAACAGTTCTTGATGATATTTCATTCAATTTAGTTGGTAATGCGCCTGAATTGATAAGTTCAACTAAAGAAGTTACTTCTTCTTTAGTAAAATTACCTTGAATTATAACGTCACTGGCAAAAGCTCTATTTACTTGTGCTGCTGATAGACAATGAGAGGCACTAGTACCACAAGTAGTTATTTCTTTTTTATATGAATCTTTTCCTTCTTCAAAATCTAGCCAAATAACCATAATGTTATTCGTCATATTTTTTACTTTCTTAGTTACTTCATAGAAAGTATCTGTATCTTTTATTTTTAGACTAACAGCAGGATGGCCATATTCATCTTGTCCTACCCTAGCTTCGCCTCCTAAGACATCACTTGTCATAAGAAGATTATCATTGTAATCTCTAAATGATAACACTGCGGTTGATGAAATTGTATTTCTAGCATCATTTGCATTTGTAATACCTGCTAGTTTAATTCTAATTCGGCTATCGCCTTCGATAGTTATTTCTGGTTCTGATACGCCTAATACGTCAATTCTTTTAAGAATAGCTTTGTATGTTGAATATAGCATATCATTTGTTAATTCATCTTCTTCATTTAATGGTGATACTTCATATAATACTTCAAAACCACCCTGTAAATCTAGTCCAAAATTAATTTTATCAATCAGTGGTTTAATAAAATAACAGCATGCAAATGCAATAAGTAGTACCACAACAGTACCAATAATAAAGTTTCTTTTTTTCATGTTATTCTCCTTTAAATCTATTAATTGCTTTTATATCTACGGTAACTATGTCATTAACCATCTCAGATATGGTTAGATTGTGACTATTCTTCCATTTACTAATAGTTAGGTATTTCCAAATATCTTCATTAGTAATGTTATTATCGGTAATTGATAATAATCTACGTTTAACATTAAACACTGGTAAGAGTGCTAAATATAATTCACGTTGAGATGCATATTCCATAGTACACCGCCTTTATCTAATTATATAACAAATAATGTGTATTTTACAAGTTTATATTTGTAATATAATGTTTTTTATTATATACTTATTTTAGGTGAGTTATGAAAAAGTTTACAATGATAGATGAAGAATTTAAATGTGAAAATTGTGGATATGAGGTTAACAAATTAAATTATACAGCTAGAGATCATTGTCCAAATTGTCTATATTCAAAGCATGTCGATATAATGCCTGGCGATAGACAGAATAAATGCATGGGATTAATGATACCAATTGGTATTGAAAAATATAAAAACACTTATAAAATTATATATAAGTGTTCTAAATGCGGAATAATCCATAAAAATGTAATGGCTAATGATGATAATTATGATTTAATTATTAAACTATCAGTTAGTGAAATCTAACCTTATTTAATAAATCAAATAGCACAGGCATTAAAATGATAAATACTAGTAAAAAGAGAGCAATTAAAATGAATGTTTTCATTTCTTTGTTTACTTTTATAGTATTTTTTTTTGGTTCGTTCATGTTTTCTAAAACCTTTGGATCATTAACGTAATCAGGTTTAACATTCATATTGTTATATGTACCATCAATATTCAAGTCGTTAATTGATGCTTCATTATGTACGTTTTGATTATTATTAACATTTTGATTTATAAATTGATTGTTATTAGTAACATTTGGCTGTTGTTGTGGAATAACCGATGGAGTAATTTGATTAGATGCAGGATTATTTGCTGAAGGCAAAGGAACGCCAGTTGCGACAGTATTATTAACAGATCCTAAAACAACTTGATTGGAATTATTTGGTTGATTTTGAGACTGAACTGTCGGAGTTATCCCATTACTAACTGGTGTCATATTCATTATTCCAAGATTTTGTGTTTGCTGGTTAACATTGTTGATGGGTTGTGGAGGTATGAATGAATTATTAGCATTAGGGATTGAATTATTATTTTGATTATCGTTCATATTTCCTCCTTATTTACATAAATTGATTGTTGTTGTTTTGAGGTGTGCCATAAACAAAACTTACTGGTTGAGGATTAGTTGGTTGTGGTGGATTTATTGGGCTGGGAACGGTATTACCTACAGGATTAGGAATTGGCACTGGTTGTGGTGTAGGTATGCTTCCCCCTTGATTTGGCATATTTACTTGATTTTGATTAATCATTGGTGTTGGTTCAGGTGTTGGTATCATATTTGGAGTCATATTAGGTACGCTACCAACTGGATTGATTGTAGGAACAGCCTGAGCATTTGCAACATTTTGAGGAGACATTACCGTGTCTTGAACTGGTTGCATAGTATTAATATTTTGCATTGGGTCAACTGGTGCAATAACAGGTTTTTGTTCAGATACTGGTTGATACATTGGTTCTGGAGTAACATTTGTCACCTGATTCATTGGCTCTACTGGTTGTGGAGCATTTGACAAACTTACAGGCGCATTATTTCCAACTGCTGTTGGCATACTCATATTCATATTTAAATTTTGATTCATTGGTTCTGGAACACTATTAACATTCATATTTTGATTATTAGGCACATTATTAAATGCATTCATTTGAGGATTAATTGCTTGAGTAGGCATTTGTGTCATATTTGGAGTCATTCCTGGTACCATTTGACTATTTGGATTATAAGTAATTGGTGCCGTGCCAGTTGGTGGAGTGTATCCGTTTGGATTCATGTCTGGTTGTTGCGCTCCTTTTGATTTTCTGGTACCGCCTGTTTTCCTATCAGCTAAAAAGCCAATGATAGTTACAATAGTTAAAATAATAACTATTATTATATAACCATAGTGGTCAATTAAGAAATCTTTGATATTCATATTATTTCATCTCCTCTTTATTCTATATAAATAATATCACGTTTTTTTATTATTTGCAATTATTTTTCTAAGCCTAGTTTTTTTAAAAAACTATTATCAACACTTGATATGGCTTTTATTGAAATATCCATTGACTGTTTGTATTTACCTTTTCTAAACAAATCTTCAGCTTCACTAAGAGCTTTATCAATATCTGCATCAACAGTTCGATACCTATTTCCATATACGATTAATTCTTCACAGGTAATAACACTTTTTACAATATCGTTAGTTTTATTATAGATTTTAAAGACTAAATCTCTAGCTGTATCTACCCTTATATTTAAAACATTAATAGCAATCGGTTTTTTACTTAATTCTTTAATTATTTCGCGAATTGCTTCTCCAGCCTCTTCTAACTCTATAAAATAACTATTAGGTATAACTGGTATTTTATAATCTTTTAGTTTGTTCTTTGATCCAACCAATAAGTTTTGAATCATATTTAGTTGTTCTTTAGCACGTGATTCATCATCACGCATACTTGTTATTGATTTAAGACGATAATCTAAATCATCTTGTAGGCGTGTCAAACGATTACTTAAGCCATCTAATTCTTCAACTAATTTAGAGTAAGCAAAAGTTTTACCTTTTCCATGTTCATATAATATTTTATAGTCCTCATTTATGGTTTCTAAATCTTTATTGATAATACTAAATTTACTTATTTCACTTTCTGATAAATCATATGTACTTTTTATATCATCCATTTGAATATAGATATCATAGACAATTTTATTAATACCCTCAATTTTCTTTTTAAGTTTTTTAATATTATCTCTAAAAGTATCTTTAGCATCGCGTTCTCTATCAAAACTATTAAATATGGTGTTAAAGTATTCAAGAATAGTTTTTAATTCAATATCAGCATTTTCAATTTTAAAACTTTTTAAATTATCAATTATTTTGGCAACCTTTTCATTAATTTCTTTAATGTTATATTCAATATTCAAATAATCTAAGGGATAGCCATCTCTTTGCATACGGAAATAAGCTGTTTTAGTTTCTTCAATTTTATTAGGAATCATCATTGTAGCCATTAGAATTAAATCAGGTGTTTTATCTAGATAATTTTTTAAAATATTTATCTTATTTTCTAATTCAATAACTACTTTTTCTACAGAAACATAATCATTTTGATCCATATAATCTTCGAACATTTTAAAGTCTTTGTCTATCTTTAAGAAATATGAATCAATGCTTTGGGTTAATGGTCCATAATCCTTTTTTGTTCTTTCAAATTTGTTTTCGCATTCTCGATAAATTGCTTTTAATTTAGTAACTACTCCTCTATTTCTTTCTTCAGAATTGGTAATTACTTTGATTTCTTCAAGTAAAGTATCTGTTTTTTTCTTAATTTCTTCAAGATTTATTTCAATATTAGCAATTTTCTTTAGGGCATTAGAATAATCTTTTCTGTCAACAAGAAAATCAGCTTCAGTAATTAAATCAGTTAAAGCATCAATTTTATCTTCTTTTATTTCTTTAAAAGTATCATCCCAATAAGCTAATTTTTGTTTTAAATCATCTGTTTTAACTAATTCTCTAACTTTAGATAATTCACTTAAGATGGGAACTCCAATAAGTTTATTCTTTTCATATTCTAAATCTTCAATAGTTTGTTTAAATCTTTTTTTTCTTCTACTATTTAAAATAATAAGAACGATGATGGTTATAACAAACAGTGTAACAAAAATGATTACTGGTAATAAAAACTTGTTATTCATATCATCACATCCTTACATTTTTATACATAGTATATTTTACCATATTTTTTTACTTTTTAATAGTACTTTTTTAAGAAAAATAAAAAGTGTAAGATAGTTTACACTTTTATTTCCATTCCCAATTTCTAACTTCTTCCAAATCGATACCATTTTTCATTATATATACTTTATGTTCAATTAATTTGTTTTTACATTCTTGAATTAAGAATGATGAACGATTACCAAGTTTTGGTAAGTATTTCAAGGCATCAATAACAAGATGGTATCTGTCAATTCTATTTTGGACTTTCATATCGAAAGAAGTTGTAATAGTTCCTTCTTCGATGTATCCATGAACGTGCATATTGGTATTTTCTCGGTTATATGTTAATTGATGAATTAAATCAGGATAGCCATGGAAGTTAAAAATAATTGGTTTATCTTTGGTAAATATGGCATTATATTCTTCATCGGTCATGCCATGAGGATGTCGATGATTGGATTCTAATTTCATTAAGTCAACCACATTAACCATTCTGATTTTTAATTCTGGAAAATTCTCTTTTAGGATAGATATAGCAGCAAGAGTTTCTAGAGTTGGAGCATCACCACAAGATGCCATAACAATATCAGGTTCTTTACCTTCATCATTTGAAGCAAATTCCCAAATACCAGCACCTTTAGTACAATGAACAATAGCTTCTTCCATCGTTAACCATTGATGGCTTGGATGCTTGGAAGCAATAATAACATTGATATAATTCTTACTTTTCAAACAATGATCCATACAAGATAATAAACAGTTAGCATCTGGTGGTAAATACATTCTTGATATTTCTGCTTTCTTTGTAGCAATATGGTTTAAGAATCCTGGATCTTGATGAGTAAAGCCATTGTGATCTTGTTGCCATACATTAGATGATAGTAAATAATTTAAACTAGCAATTGGTCTACGCCAAGGTAAGTCAGCACATACTTTTAACCATTTAGCATGTTGACTAGTCATTGAATCAACAATTCTGATAAATGCCTCGTAGCTGTTAAATAATCCATGACGTCCTGTTAATAAGTAGCCCTCTAACCAGCCCTCACACATATGTTCAGAAAGCATACTATCGACAATTCTGCCATCGGCAGCTAAGTATTCATCAGTTTTTAGTTTTTTATCAATCCATCTACGATTTGTTTTTTCAAAAACATAATTTAGTCGATTAGACATAGTCTCATCTGGTCCAAAAATACGGAAATTCTTTTTATTTAAATTAATGACTTCACCAAGATACTTTCCTAGTTCCATCATATCGCTTTTTAAAACACTACCTGGATATGGAACTTCAACAGCGAATTTAGTAAAATCAGGGGTTTTTATATCTTCTAGTAGCATTCCTCCATTGGCATTAGGATTTGATCCCATACGCTTATTACCTTTAGGAAGAATATTTCTAATTTCTTTTATTAATTTACCATCTTTATCAAATAATTCTTCAGGGTGATATGACAAAAGCCATTTTTCTAAAGTATTAAGATTTTTTTTATGTTCAGCATCAACTATTAGGGGGATTTGATGAGCTCTAAATGTTCCTTCAATTTGCTTTCCATCAACAATGCTAGGACCAGTCCAGCCTTTCGGTGTTCTTAAAACAATCATTGGCCATTCTGGGCGTTTAACACTATTCCCTTTTTTAATATTTCTAATATCTTTAACAACTTTATCCATCGTATCGGCCATTTTTTTATGCATATCCATTGGCTCGTCACCTTCAACAAAGTATGGCTTATAGCCACATCCAGTAAAGAAAGATGTTATTTCTTTATCGGTCATTCTGCCAAAGATGGTTGGGTTAGCAATTTTATAGCCATTTAAATGAAGAATTGGTAGAACAACGCCATCTGTTTTAGGATTTATAAACTTATTACCATGCCAAGAAGTAGCTAATGGCCCTGTTTCTGCTTCACCATCACCAATAACACAAGCGGCAATTAAAGTAGGATTATCCATGACAGCTCCATAAGCGTGTGATAAACTATATCCTAATTCTCCACCTTCATTGATTGATCCAGGTGTTTCTGGAGCAACATGACTTGATATGCCACCTGGAAAACTAAATTGTTTAAATAATTTTTTTAGTCCTTCTTCATCATATGACACATTGGGATATACTTCACTATAAGTACCTTCAAGATACGTGTTAGCAACAAGTGAATTTCCTCCATGGCCAGGACCTGATATATATATTATATTTAGATCATATTTTTTAATTATTCTGTTTAGATGTGTATAGACAAAATTCTGACCAGGAACGGTTCCCCAATGGCCAACTAACTTATGTTTAACATCATCTAATGTTAATTTTCTTTTTAATAATGGATTATCAAGCAAATATAATTGTCCGACAGATAGATAGTTGCTTGCTCGAAAATATGCATCTAATAATTCTAACTCTCTATTCTCTTTCTTTGCCATATGACACCTCTTTCTATTCTATAAAAATTATAACAAAAAAAGCATTTTTTGACAATGCTTATTTTATTTAAATAATTTAATAACGGCTTCTTTATAAATACTTTTGGCAATTTCATAACCATTTGGAATAAAATTGATAGCTTTAGAAATAGTAACGCCACTATTTCCTTCAAGAACTAATAATTCATTATTGACAGTTTCAATAATATCAATACTAGCAAAGCTAATATTAGCTTTAGTCGTTACTTTTAGAGCTAAAGATGAGATTTTTTCTTTTAATTGATTATCTACTATTAATGATGCAATACTACCCCGTGATAAGTTAAATTTAAAATCATAGTTATATACTTCACCTTTTTTAAGAATTAGATGTGGAATATCGACTTTAGCAAAATATTTTTTATTGTAATTAATTAGTAATTCTTTTAACGTACTTTTACCATCACCAATGACTACAGGATTAATTTTTTTATATAATAATTTAATTTCATTATCTAGAATGATAACTCGATATTCATTTTTAATATTATAAAATGGGCAAATACTTATTGAATAGTTGGTTTCTAATAATAGTTTAACTTTATTTATTAGTTCTTTTTCATCAGTTATATGATATACTCCTATTCCCATTGCTCCTTTGTTGGGTTTTATAACAACATCTTTTTTATATTTATTAAAAATACTAAGTAATTGTTCTATAGTATGACATTCATTAGCATAATCATTTATATTATTCTCCCTATAAAAAATAGAATATTCACAAATAGGAATATTTAAGTTTTTTAATACATCATAAAAAGCATATTTATCATCTAGAATATTTCCAATTGCATGACCATTTAAATCAAATTTATTGCCAGATAAATATCTTATTTTATTATCTTTTTCTAGCATTATAATCCAATTTTTAGAAAGCATTTGATATTTTATATGTAATTCATTACATATTTCTTTTATCATCTCGTTAAACATATTTTTTTCGACCTCTGGTGAATATTATATCACAAGTTTAACTTATTTACTTATTAATAAAAATTTAGTAAAATTAAGTTG
Source organism: uncultured Clostridia bacterium (assembly GCA_946619755.1). Classification (GTDB taxonomy): domain Bacteria; phylum Bacillota_I; class Bacilli_A; order RF39; family UBA660; genus RUG705. Next base: position 4,290 of record CAMOMI010000018.1, on the reverse strand, counting down.
GTGATATACATGAAAGAAATAGATGTAAATAATTGGAATAGATATAAGCAATATAAATGGTTTAGTAGTTTTAGTAATCCGACATTTTCAATTAATAAAGAAGTAGATGTTACTGATTTAGTAAAATATGTTAAAAATGAACAAAAATCTTTTTTTGTATGTTTTTTATTTATTTTAATGAAGGGACTTAATAGTATACCTGAAATGAGAATTAGATATGTAAATGATAAAATAATTATGTATGATGATATTAATCCAGCATATACGGTAATGACTAATGCTGGAACGTTCGAAAATGTAGCAAGTAAAAATCAAAGATCTTTTGAATTATTTTACAAAACAGTAAAAAATGATATTGAAAATGCTAAAGTACAAACGAAAGTTAAAGAAACTTATAATGATAGTAAGTTATTTAATGAATACTATATCACTTGCCTACCTTGGATAGATTTTAGTGCTATTACGCATCCAATTCCAGATGACAAGGAATCATTATCTGTGCCAAGAATATGTTTTGGTAAGTATCATGAGAGAGATGGAAGATATAAAATGATGTTAAATATAACTGTAAATCATGCTTTTGTAGATGGATACCCTTTATCACAGGTGTTTGTTAATATTGACAATTTACTTAATAATATAGAAAATGAATTGAGGTAGAATATGAATAAAAGACAAGATTATATAAATAATGAAGAAACAACTTTACTTAATAGTATAAGTGCTTTTAAGAGGGATTTATCAAATAAAACAATTAAAAACTATATTAAAAATGGGATGGTAATGGTAAATAATAAAACTATTACTAATAGTAGTCTACTTGTTCATAAGGGAGATATAATAGAAATATCTTATAGCAAGAAAATAATGCCTAATTATAATTTAGAAATTCTATATGAAGATGATTATTTAATCGCTATCAACAAGCCTTGTGGATTACTATCAATATCAAATGATAAGGAAAAGAACATAACAGCTTATCGTATGGTGTCTGATTATGTTAAAAAGAATAGTCATAATAAATATATTTTTGTTGTTCATAGATTAGATCAAGATACATCTGGGATATTATTATTCTCTAAAAATGAAAAGATTAGGGATAAAATGCAAGATAATTGGAACACAGTAGTAAAAAAAAGAGGATATATGGCTATTGTCGATGGAATAATGAAGGGAAATGGTACCATTCATACATATCTTAGGGAAAATAGAGGCCAATTTGTATATTCATCTAGAGATAATCATGGAAAGGAAGCAATTACTCATTACTCTGTTATTAAAAGCAATAATAATTATAGTTTAATACAAGTATTTATTGATACTGGAAGAAGAAATCAAATTAGAGTTCATTTAAGTGAAAAAGGATATCCAATTGTTGGAGATAAAAAATATAAATGTAAGACTAATCCTATTAAAAGATTATGTTTACATGCCAATATTTTAGAATTTATTCATCCGGTATCTAAAAAACTAATACATATTGAAAGTAATATGCCAGACGAAATGAAAAAAATTATAAAATAAAAAACACTTTAATATTTAAAGTGTTTTTTATTTAATCTAAATATATAATTTTATATTAATCTGTATCAATCTCTTATCTTAACGTTACATTTGGTAGTTACTTCAGAAATTATTTTGTTAAATACTGTCATTACTTCTTCATCTGTTAAAGTTCTAGTTGGATCTGAGAAAGTTAGTTTATATGCAATTGATTTTTTATTTTCTTCAATATTTGGATATAAATCAAATATCGTAATGTCGGTTAATAATCTACCGCCAGAAGTTTGAATTTGTTTTTTAATTATTTCTGATTCTACTTCGTTTGGAATTACAAAAGCAACATCTTTAACTATTTCAGGATATTTAGTAGCTTCTTTAAACTTGATAGGTTTTATTTGCTTTTGGTATAGTTTGGTTACTGATAATTCTGATACATAAATTTCATCTTTTTGATAATTTGGATGTACTCTACCGATAATACCTACTTCTTCTCTATCGATTAAAATTTTAGCAGTCATACCAGGATGCAATTCAGGGGCAGTCGTTTTTACAAAGGTATAACGGTTTTTAAAACCTAGGTAGTTTAGAAGGTTTTCAACGATGCCTTTTAAAGTATAGAAGTCACACTTAATACTATTATGAGACCATTCGTTAGTTATGTAATTGCCTTTAATTAACATAGCTACTTTTAACTCTTCAGTATAATTCTTATCATATGTTTTAGATATTTCATATAAAAGAATATCTTTAATATTTCTTGCTTTATTATATTCATAAATATTTATTAATGATGGTAAAATGGTTGTTCTAATAACTGATTTATCAAGACTCATTGGATTTGGTAAAGCTAATTGTTCCTTACTATCATAATTAAATAGTTTAGCCATTTCTGGACTGGTTAAAGTATACGTTTTTGTTTCATTTAAGCCTAAAGTACGTAGTCTTTTAGTTATCTCTTTTCTGATTTTAACATCACCTACGTATACACCTCTTCTTGTTTCTACTTTTGGTAGAGTTGATACAAGATTATGATAGCCATATAATCGACCAATTTCTTCAGCAATATCATTAACAAATGGATCAATATCTAATCTACGATTAGGGATAGTTACGACAAAACTATCGGTTTTTTTAGTATATTCAAACATCAGTCTATCTAATTCAGTTTCAATATCTTTATCCGTTAAAGTAATTCCTAATAATGTGTTTACTTCATTGGTCTTGAAAGTCACTACTTTGGCTGTTTTATCTATTTTATCATGAATAATAGTTCCTGATAAGATAGTAGCATCCGCATATTTTTCTAGTAGATGACAAGCTCTTTCGATGGCCATATTAGTATATTCATAGTTTAAACCTTTACCATATCTAATAGAAGCTTCACTTTTTAAGTTTAATCTATTTGAAGTATATCTAATAGCAATAGCATCAAAGATAGCAGATTCAATTAAGATATCTTTAGTATTTTCATCAACATCAGTATTTTCACCACCCATAACACCGGCTATACATACTGGTTTATTTCCATCGGTAATGATGATATCATTAGTAGTTAATTTTCTATCAATACCATCTAGAGTTTTGATTGGCTCATTTTCTTTGGCTAATCTAACTAAGATATGATTTCCTAGTTTATCTTTGTCAAAGAAATGTAATGGTTGGCCAAACTCTAACATAACATAATTAGAGATATCAACAACATTGTTAATAGGACGCATACCAGCAGCAATTAATCTTTTTTTGATAAATTCAGGAGATTCTTTGATATTAACATTCTTAACCATTTTTGCTGTATAGTATGGACATTTATCAGTTTCTACTTTTAAGTCAAAATGAGCACTTATACTATCTTTATCTTCTTTATGTTTTATATCTGGTAATGATACTTTTTTAGATAAGATAGATGCTATTTCGTAGGCAAAGCCAATATGATAATAACAATCATTATTTCTGTGTTTGTGAACATCTAGTTCATAGATGGTATCATCTGTTCCTAGATAGATATTAGCATCTGTTCCAGGAGTTAAATCAGTTTCTAATTCGGCAATGCCTTTGTTATAGTTTTCTTCATTTTTTTCTTCTAAACCTAATTCAAATAAGGCACAGATCATGCCATTAGATTCTTCACCTCTAATTTTACCAGCTTTAATTTCATTATTTCCTGGAAGAATGCAATCTGGTAAAGCAACTATTACTTTAATACCAGGCCTTACGTTTTTAGCACCACAAACTATCTGAGTAATACATGAACCAATATTTACTTTACAAATATGTAAATGGTCACTATTTGGATGATCATAACATTCAACTATTTCACCAATTACTAAATTGTCAATTCGATTTTTAATTACTTTTTCAACATTGACACCAGCTTTAGTAATTTTGACAGCTAATTCATCTAGATTTTCATTTTCAATATCAACATAGTCTTTAACCCAATTTAAGCTAATCATTATTCCACATCCTTTCGATCAAAATTAATGCTTTCTCTTAAATCTGTTTGATAAAACGTTCTAATATCATTAATACCATATTTTAACATAGCTAATCTTTCTGCACCGAATCCGAAAGCAAAGCCTGTCCACTCTTTTGGATCATAGCCACAATTTCTTAAGACATTTGGATGAACCATACCTGCACCACTTACTGTAATCCAACCAGTATTTTTACATAGACTACATCCTTTTCCTTTGCATACAAAACATGAAATATCAGTTTCGACAGATGGTTCAGTAAATTGATAATAACTTGGTCTAAAACGAGTAACACAATTTTCACCAAATAGTT
>CAMOMI010000017.1 GCA_946619755.1 uncultured Clostridia bacterium | reverse complement strand
GATAATTATATTGAAGAAGAAGTAGATTTATCAAATGTATTATTTATTCTTACTGGTAATGATGAAGATATGATTCCAGATGCTTTAAAAGATAGACTTGAAATTATTAATCTATCTAGTTATACGACACATGAAAAAGAAGATATTGCTTTAAATTATATTGTTCCAAAAGAAAATAAGTATTATGATATTGATTTAAAATTAAAGAGTAGTGATATTCAAAAAATTATTGCTCATTATACTAGAGAATCTGGAGTAAGACAGTTAGAAAGATGTATTGATAAGATATATCGTAAAATTTTGATAGATGGTCAAAATGATGAAGAAATTGATATTAAAGATTATTTAGGTGACTATAAGTATAGAACACTTTTAAATGAAAAAGATAGTTATGTTGGAGTTATTAATGCACTTGGGTATACACCTTATGGTGGATGTATTCAGAAGACGACAGTTCTTAGTTATCCAGGAAATGGTAATATTAGTATGACAGGAATGCTTGGCGATGTTGTGAGAGAAAGTGCTTATGTAGCGGTTAGTTATATTAAAGCAAATAGTTATATAATGGATATTGATAATAAAGTTTTTTTGGAAAAAGATTTTCATATTCATTTTGAAGGAGCAGCAACACCTAAGGATGGACCATCTGCAGGACTTGCTATTTTGACTAGTTTAATTAGTTTATTAAAGCAAAAATCAATCGATAGTTCTGTTAGCATGACGGGAGAAATTACGCTTCGTGGTAAAGTGTTACCAGTTGGTGGAATAAAAGAAAAGATTTTAGCTGCTGTTAATAATAATGTTAAGGTTATTTATGTGCCAATTGATAATAAAGAAGACGTAAGAGAGATACCTACGGAGCTATTAAAAGGTATTAGAATTAAATATATTAATAATTATTTAGAATTATATAATGACTTGTTTTAAAACATACATAAAATGTATGTTTTTTCTTGTAAAATTAATTTATTTATGATATATTTGTATAGAGAGTAGGAGAATGTATGAAAAAAAATATAATGTTTGCAATGTTAATTTTCTTTTTTCCATTGATAGCTTTTGCTGATAGTGTTAATTTAACTTGTCCAGACGAAATTGCTAATGGAAGTGAAATTACTTGTGAGATAAGAGGAAATTCTAATTTAGTGATTACTGATTTAGAAATGCGTATTAATTATTCTTCTGGGCTATCTTTTGTTAGTTTTACTAAAGATAGTGTATGGCAAGGAGATAATGATGACGTTAATGTTCAGTTTTATAGTCAAAATGGTTCAACTGGTAACTTTAAAATTGGTACATTAAAACTGAAACACAATAGTGGTACAAGTAATACAGTTTCAGTTACGGCGATTACCTTCTATCCAGTTAAGGGTGATAATATAGTTGTTCCTACAGCATCTAAGACGATATCAGTTAAACAAGTAACAAATAATATACCTTCACAAGATAATACTAATAACAAAACAAATAACACAGTGAACAATAACAATTCAGGTAGTAATAATACTACTTCTAATGCAGGAATAGTGACTGCAGATAATAATAGTACTGTTAATAATGACAATGATGAAGATAGTCCTGTTACGAATATTGTAGTTGATGGATATAATCTTAATTTTGACCCACATGTATATAGTTATACATTAGAGATTGGTAATGAAGATAGTTTGTCAATTACACCTATTTTAGATGATAATGGCGATACTTTTGAAATTATTGGAAATGAATCATTAGATAATGGTAGTACAATTAGAGTAGAAGTTGCAACTGCTGATGATGATTTAATAGTTTATACGATTAATATTTTAAAAAATGTTGTAACAACAGGAACTGAAAATAAGAAAAATTATTCATTATATTTTATAATAGTTATTGCTGTTTTATTAATTGTGAATGTTTTAAGGCTACTTCTTAAAAATAAGCAACCTAAAGGAAATGACGAGGTGTAATAATGAAAAACATAATTGAAGAATTAAAGAAGAATTATATACTTGTCATTTCTTTAGGTATTGTTATCTTATTGTTTATTATAATGGTAGTTGTTTGGATAAAAAAGGGAACGTTCAGTTTAGACGATGAAGTTCAAAATGGATTAGTACTTACTTGTCCACAGACAGCTGGAGTTGGTGAAGAAATATCTTGTGAAGTGTCACTAAATATAACTGATAGGAAGTTTTATTCGGTTATGGCACATTATTCTGTTCCTGAAGAAATTACTTATGTTTCTTATGAATCAGCTATTAATTGTGATGATGAAACTATTGATTGCACTTTTGAAGCAACAGAAAATGGTTTTGGACTTGCTGATTCAACTGGTTATGAAACTGATTTAGTAATTGGAACAGTTAAATTTATGTTACCAGATGATGCTTTACCTAACACAACATATGATATTAAATTAGTTGATGCTACGGTAACAAATGAAGAGGAAGAAAATGAAAGCATTCCTGATGCTATGTCATCAGTTAGAATTAAAAATAATATTGCAACTATGGAAGATATTTCTATTAAATATGATGATACATCAGTTAGTTTAAGTCCAAATTTTGATAAAGATGTGTTGGAGTATAGTGCAAATGTTGATAAAGAAGTTGCTAATGTTCAAATTGGTTATGTACTTACTGATATAAATGCAACAACAAATGGTGTTGGTCAGAAGGTTAGCCAAATAACTGATGAAGGAATGGAAACTGTACTACATTATGGAACAAATGAATTGGAAGTTTTAGTAACTAGCGAAGATGGTAAGGTTACTAAAACGTATAAGTTTGATGTTAAACGAGCATATGAGTTTAATACCGAAGTATATGTATTTAATAAAACTAAAAATTATATCTATACTGGTGTTGATAAAGATGATACAATAATTAACAGTTTGGAAACACTTTCTGATGGTTTATCTTATAATATTAATGATAATAATTTAGAAGTTAAATATAATAATAAAGAAATACTTGCTTCTATTAAGATAGTTACTTTACCATTTAATTATGCAATTGCTGATAATAAATTAATTCTTAATGGTAGCGTGACATATCAAGATATATTAAACACTTTAACTGATAGTGAGTTTACAGTTAAATTATTTGATAAAGATGGTGTTGAAGTTACGGATGAAGATACTACTTTAGCAGATGATAATTCTTTAGAAGTATATTATGATAATGATAAAGTAGCTACATATGGTTTTGTTACTGAGCGTTTTCAAATTAATGATTTGTTAGTAGATGGTGTTAATTTAGTTATTAAGCGCTTACCAGATGGTATGAAATATAGTGAATTGCTTGATTATATTGATACTAATTTAACAATTACAATAGTATCTCATGATACTAAAGAGATAACTGAAGATAGTGAAATTAGAACTGGTGATAAAATTAGGGTTGTACTTAATGGTGAAAATACAGAATTTACGATTTCGGTTTTGGGTGACTTAGATGGCGATGGAATCATAAAGGTTAGAGATGTTGGAATGTTATATCGATATATGAAAACAGATGCTAGCGAAAGAGATGCTAGTGATGTTGGTTTCATTGGGGCGATTGATATAGATGGAAATGGTACATTAAGTGTTCGTGACGTTGGGTTATTATATCGATATATGAAGGGAATAATTGATTCATTGGAGGTTGTAAGATGAAGAAAATAAAGCTTTTTAGTTTGATGATGTTAGCAGTATTGGTATTGCCAATTACTGCCCATGCTGCTTCAATAAATATTAGTTGTGGCGATGGAAAAGTTAAAGCTGGCGATACGATTAATTGCGTTGTTAAAGGACAATCAGATGCAGGTGTTACAGTTACTGAAATTGAGGCTACATTAGATTTTCCTTCTTCCTTAACAGCCCAAACATTTACACCTAATGGTTGGGAAGGCAATAGTATTGCTAATGGCAAGATTGAAGTTTATGGGGATGGAGCTACTGGTAGTTTTAATATTGGAACTTTGTCTATAAAAGTAAATGATTCATTTAATGGAAGTGCTGTTATTACACTTAAAAATGTTATATATTATAATTCTACTGATAGTGATGGTAAGGAAGTACCTAATTCTTCAACAACTTTAACTGAAAATATTTCACATTATTTAAAGTCATTAACTGTTACAAATGGTACTTTGTCACCAAATTTTGATGCTACAAAAACAGGATATGTTATTGCACTTGAATCTGCGACAACTGCATCTTTTGGTATTAACGCTGTAGCTGATAATAATAGTGATACAGTTGTGATAACTAATGGACATACAGGAACAACAATTACTAATCCTAGTAATATTGCTTTCGAAACCTCTGGTGGTAACAAAAGTATGTTACTAAAGATAGTTGTTGGCGATGCGGTTGAATATACAATTGCGGTAAGTAGACCAACTCCTCCTGTTACGTCATCTGGTGAACTTGCTAGTTTAACGGTTGGTGGAAAATCAATTTCATTAGTTAGTGGACAAACAAATTATACTGTTACTTTAAGTAGCATAACAAGCTTTCAAGTTAATGCAACGCTTAAGGATTCAGAAAATTTTGAGTTCCAAGATTTGACTTTTCCTACTACTTGGAGCAGTAATGCGAATGCAACATCCAATGTGATTAGAATTGTAACTAGAGCAAAAAGTGATTATTCAAAAACAATGGAGTACAATATTACTGTTAATAAAGCTAGTTCTAGTGGTGGTAATAATGGTGGCGGAGTTACAACTAATCCAAAGACTGGTGGTAGTGCGGCAATAATAATGGGAATTGTTTTGATTATTTCATTTGGAGCTACTATCTTCTTTTATAAGAGAAATATGAGTCAGTTATAATATTTGTCGATTTAAAAAGAACAATTTATTGTTCTTTTTTTCATATTATTTAATGGTGATATTATGCTTTTTTTAAAAGGGTTCATTGTTGGAATTGGCAAGATTATGCCTGGAGTATCTGGTGCTATGTTAGCGATTAATTTTAATGTTTATGAAAGATTATTGGAATCTATTACTCATTTCTTTAATGATCCAAAAGCTAATATTAAATATTTATTTATTTTTGGATTAGGTGCTATTATATCAATTATTTTATTTAGTAATATTATTTTGTTTTTACTCAATAATTATAAATTTGTGACGATGATGTTTTTTATTGGATTAATATTTGGTGGTACTTATAATTTTGCTAAGAAAATAACTTATAATTCAAAGAACAGTATATGGATTATTATTATAATTATCTCTTTTTTGATACTTGCTTTAAGTGATTATAAGTTTAGCTATCAATTAAGAGAAGATTTTATGGATAATGTTATCTTTTTTATTGGAGGAATTATTGAGATTATGGCTTCAATTGTGCCAGGAATTAGTGGTACATCACTACTGATGATGATGGGAATATATAATCATGTATTGGGATTAATTTCTAATTTGTTTAATTTTAGTTTTGTTTTTAATAACATTAATCTTTATATAAGTTATGGAATTGGTTTAATGGTTTCTTTTGTGATATTTAGTTATTTAATTAGTTTTCTTTTAAAAAAGTATAAAAATATGACTTATTCTATTATTTTAGGGTTATCAATTGCTAGTTTATTATATCTACTTATTAATACTTTTAAGGTTCATGCGTCAATAATTCAGATTATTTTAGGATTTATGCTGTTAATGATTGGTATTCTTATATCTTGTATATTAGATAAATGATGTAAAATGAGTGTATAAATAATGCAAATAGTTTTAAAGTATGATATATTATTATTGGTGATAGAATGAGTAAGGTACGTGGTAAAATTATTGTTATTGAAGGAACTGATTGTTCTGGAAAGGAAACCCAAACAAGACTTTTAGTTCAAAAATTAGAAGCTTTGGGACATAGGGTTAAAAGAATATCTTTTCCAATGTATGATACGCCTACAGGCAAAATTATTGGGGCGTGTTTGTTAGGAAAGCCTGATATGTGTCATGAATTATTAAATGAAGAACATGGTTTTTTTGCTGAAGGAGGAGGTAACGTTGATTCTTTGGCAGCTATTGATTTATATGCTGCTGATAGAAGATATAATTTACCAAAAATTAACGCTTTATTAGATGATGGATATATTGTTATAATAGATAGATATGTTGCTTCAAATATGGCACACCGTGGAGGATTATTAGAAAAAAGGGAAGATAGACTTAAAATATATAAGAAAATAGAAATGTTAGAATATGATATCAATGAATTACCTAGACCTGATAAAACGATATTGTTGTATTTACCATATGAATATGCATGTATTTTAAAACAGAATAGAAAAGAAGTAGCTGATGAAACAGAAAAGAACGAGAAATATTTAAAAATGGGTGAGAAAGCTTATTTAGAATTATCTGCTTTATATGACTATGATGTTATTGATTGTGTTAAAAATAAAGAAATTAGAACGATTGAAGATATTAATCAAGAACTATTTGATAAAATTATTAAAATTTTATAAAAACACTGATTATTCAGTGTTTTTTGCTATTTTTATTGGCTTTATTATTTGATATTCAAGATGATTATTTTCGATAATATTTAGTGAGGAAATTGGAATATCAATGTTATAAGTGATATTATTTTTAAAATCTTTGTTATTTATTTTAATATCTTTAAACAAATAATCAATTTCTTTTATCCTTTCATAACTAAAGATAATATTTATATTATAGCCATCTATTAGTTCAATTAAAGTGTTTTCTTTAATGGCATTTGATACACCTTTAGTGTATGCTCTAATTAAACCATTAGCTCCAAGCTTAATACCGCCAAAATAACGAATAATAATGCATAAAATGTTATTAATTTTATTACTTTCTAAGACTTTTAAGATTGGTATGCCAGCAGTACCTGATGGTTCACCATCATCGGATGCTTTTTTTATATTATCAATGATATAGGCATAACAATAGTGAGTTGCATCAGGATATTCTTTTTTTATATTTTCAAGAAATAAACGTACTTCATCTTTGTTATTGATTTTATATAAAATGGTTATAAATTTTGAATTTTTAATTGTTAGTTCATAGACACTATTATCTTTTATGGTATACATAGTTATTCACCTAGTTAAATTATATATAAAAAATGTTTTGTTGACAAGTAAAAACGTGGTTTAAGACTTTTAAATTAAAAAAAGATATGATATAATTTAGATGATGAATAAGTGGGTGAAGTTATGTACTTAAAGGAAATTCAAACTTATGGTTTTAAATCGTTTGCTGATAAGATAAATTTTGAGTTTACTAAAAATATAAATGGTATTGTTGGTCCAAATGGATCAGGAAAGAGTAATGTTGTTGATGCTGTTAGATGGGTACTTGGAGAAGCTTCTAATAAGCAACTTAGAGCTAGTGATTCGGCATCAGTTATTTTTTCTGGTTCTAAAAGTAGAAAAGCTTTAAATAGTGCAATGGTTAATATTATCTTTGATAATACGGATAGACATTTACCAATTGATTTTAATGAAGTATCGGTTAAAAGAGTACTTTATCGAACGGGTGAAAATGAATACTATTTAAATGGTGAAAAATGCCGTTTAAAGGATATTACAGAATTACTTACGGATAGTGGAGCCGCTAAAGAAAGTTTTAATATTATTGGTCAAGGTAAGATTGATGAAATATTATCAACAAAGCCACTTGATCGAAGAGTTATTTTTGAAGAGGCTGCTGGAGTATTAAAATATAAGAAAAGAAAAGAAGAAGCTATTAGAAAATTAGAAAGGACAAATAATAATATTAATAGAGTAACGGATATTATTCGTGAACTTGAAACTAATTTGAATCCTTTAAAAGAACAAAGTGATGCTGCTAAGGCATATTTAGATGTTAAAGATCGATTAAATAATTATGATATTGCTTTAATGGTATATGATGCTGATAGATATTCAAAAGAAATGAATGATAATAAGGAAAGGATTACTGATTTAACTGATAAAATAACGGAACTTAATATGAATAATACAACATATGATGTTAGTTTATTACAAGGTAAAGAGAAACTTAATAAGATTAATTCAGAGATAACTGATAATACTAATAAGCATTTAGAATATACGAAATTATTAGAACAGACTGATAGTGATATTAAGTTACTTAGAGAACGTAAAAAATATATTAAAACTGATAATAATTTGGATAAAATAAATGAACTTAAGGAATTGATACTTAATAAAAATAATGAAATAAATAAGCTTTCTTTAGAGATTAATCTTCTAGATGATAAGATTAAAGTAAGAGAAGAAGATATTATAAATAATAATAGTAAATATAATGAAATAAAAAATGTCATTAGTAGATATAATGCTAAAATCGATGATAATAATAGAGAAATAACAAATTTAAAATATAAAATTAATTATTTAGAAAATGAAATTAATAATGGTAATAATATGCCTGTAGCCATTAAGAAATTAATAAATAATCCATTGTTTAATGGTGTACACGGAACAATTGGTTCACTTATAACCGTTCCTGATGAATATGCTTTAGCGGTATCGACGGCGTTGGGAGGAGCTAGTAACTATTTAGTTGTCGATGATACAAAGTTAGCTAGTCGTATGGTATCTTATTTAAAGGAAAATAAAATTGGTAGAGCTACTTTCTATCCACTTGATGTTATTAAAGGTAGATATATCGATAATGATAGTTTAAATAATTTATTAAATACACAAGGGTTTATTAATACATTAGATAAATTAGTTTCTTTTAAAGATGAATATAGAGATGTTATTACTAATCAACTTGGGAATGTTATTCTAACTGATAATATTGAAAATGCTAATATAATAAGTAAGATGCTAAACCATCGTTATAAGATTGTGACATTAGATGGACAAATTGTCAATGTTGGTGGAAGCATTACTGGTGGAGATAAAGTTAAAAATAATGATATTATTAGTAAAAAATATGAATTAAATGATTACAACGATAAATTAGTAAAATTAATTAATCAGAATAATGATTACTTAAGTATTATTAGTGAAAATAATAGTCATATTAAAACTTATGAAGATAAAATATATAATGCAAAATTAGATGAGAGCACTTTAAAAGAAGAAATTAATTTAAAAAAGACTAGTATCAATAGATTACAAGAAGAAACAGATAGTTGTGTTAAAGAACTTAAGGATATTGAAAATATAAGTAATAATAAAGAGGACGATGAAGAAGGATTATTAGTAAAAAAATATTATCAAATTAAAGATGATATTGTTACATTAGAAAATGAATTAAAAACGTTAAATACTTTACGAGATAAAATTAATGAAGATATTACCGAAATTGAATCGACAAGTAGAAGTAGTAGTTTAAATACTCAAAAATTAGAAAAAGAACTTAAGGATATTGAAATTAGAAATAGTAAATTAGAGGTAAAGATTGATACTATTCTTAATAGTTTAAATGAAGAGTATGGTATTACTTATGGTGAAGGAAGAGATAAATATATTTTAGAAGATGATCCAGAAGAAGTAAGACGAGAAGTTAATAATTTAAAAAATAAGATTAAAGATTTTGGAATAGTTAATTTGGGATCAATCGATGAATATGATAGAGTAAAGACAAGATATGACTTTTTGACAAAACAAAAAGAAGACTTGAATAAAGCTGAAGATACTTTATTAGAAATTATTAATGATATGGATAGTATTATGAAAGATAAGTTTATAACTACTTTTAATGAGATTAAGATTGAGTTTAAGAGAGTATTTAAGGAATTATTTCATGGCGGAGATGCGGATATTTATTTAACTGAACCCGATAATATTTTGGAGACGGGAATTGAGCTTGAAGCAACGCCACCGGGTAAGAATTTAAGAAATATTCAATCACTATCAGGTGGAGAAAGAACATTTACAGCAATATCTTTATTATTTGCTATTCTTAATGTAAGACCGGTACCTTTCTGTATTTTTGATGAAGTTGAGGCGGCTTTGGATGAAGCAAATGTTGATAGATTTGGAGATTATTTAGATAAATATCGTGATAAAACGCAATTTATTATAATTACTCATAAAAAAAGAACGATGGAATATGTCGATACTTTATATGGTATTACAATGCAGGAATCAGGGGTATCAAAGAGAGTATCTGTAAAGCTTGGAGATATTAAAGATAATAAATAAGTAAAGGAATGGGTTTTGGAATGGTTTATATTTTAAAAAAAAGAAGAAAATATGTTGATTTTGATGGTGTCATTAAAGATACATATATGCCACTTTTTGAAGATTATTTTGAGAGGCAAAAAAATGGTGAATATATTGATGATACTGAACATGTAATTAAAAAAGATTGGATATATGTTTTACAAAAGAGTCCAGTCATTAACAATGCTATTCAAATTCTTAATGAAGTTGATGATACTTTTGTACTTACGAGGGTACATTCATTAGAAAACGAAGGAGTAGCTAAAATTAGAGATATGCGTGAACTAGGATTAAAGCGAGATATTATCTTAGTTCCATATTTAGTTAAGAAAACAGATGTTGTTTCAGCAGAGGGAAATATTTTGTGTGATGATGCATTATTTAATTTAGATGAATGGGTTGAAGATAGAGGTTTTCCAATATTTTTTGATAAGGATGGAACAAATACTGATGGCTGGGGAGTAAAAAATACCAAAGGTTACACTAGAACAAGAAGTTTAGATATTTTAAAAAGATTTTAATAAGAAGGTAAGTAGTATGGCAGTTGATAGTAGTAAAAAAAAGAAAAAAAGCGCTAAAAAGAAAAAAAGAGTTTCTAAGAAGAATGTCAAGAAAATTGATAATAAGGTTTCTTTTCAACAAGTGGCAAGTGATGTTATTAAAGAATTAGATGAGTTAAAAGAAGCAGCTATTTTAGAAAATGAAGAAGGTCAAAGACAACAAGATGAAATTTTAGAAAAAGATGTCTTTAATGAAGAAGAGATTAAAGAGGAAATTGCTGCCATAACAAATGATAAAGAAGCCGCTGATTTTCAAGATAAACTTGATAATCTTACTTCTAATGAAAAAAATAATACCGAAAAACAAGCTGATTCTAATAACCTTGTAAATGAAGAATGTAGCGATGATGATATTACAAATAAGCCATTAGAAAAAGTAGTTGTTTCAGATGAGAAGTCAATTTATGAAATAGAAAGAAATGATAAAAAAAAGAATTGGTCTTTATTCATTGTGCTTTTAATATTTATATTAGGAATGGTTATTTATTTAGTGATTCCTAAGATTAAACTGAATGGTAAAAATGAGATAACTATTAGTTATAATGATATATATAATGAAGAAGGTTATCAAGGAAAATTATTATTTAAGGATATAACTAAAGACATTAAAATAGATAATAATTTAGATAATTCAAAGATTGGTGATTATAAAATTACATATACATATCGATTAGGTCTAATTACATTTAAAAAGGTAAGAATTGTTCATGTTATCGATGATGTATTACCAAATATTGAAGCTGATAAAGAAATAATTAATATTTGTCCTAATGAAGTGGTGCCTGAAATTAAGTATATGGCTACCGATGAATATGATGGTAATTTAACTGATCGAATCATAAAAGAAATAAATGATGATAAAATAATTCTTAAAGTTAAGGATAAGTCTAATAATGAAGGTGTTTTAGAAATACCAATTGATAGAATTGATAAGGAAAAACCAGTTATTACGTTGAAAGGGTATCAGACATTATATTTAAATGTTGGTGAACGTTATACTGAAGCTGGGTATACGGCTAGCGATAATTGCGATGGTAATATTTCAGATAAGGTAAAGGTAAGTGGTGAAGTTGGAACATCGATTGGCAGATATACTTTAATATATGAAGTAACTGATCAAGGTGGAAATACAGCTACAGCAACGAGAGAAATTGTTGTTAGAAATGCATCTTTATATAATAGTGGAACAATTGGCACGGGCGTTATTTATTTAACCTTTGATGATGGTCCAAATGAAGGAACTACGAATGCTATTTTAGATGTTTTAAAAGAAGAAGGCGTTAAAGCAACTTTCTTTGTTACATGTAATGGACCAGATTATTTGATTAAAAGAATATATGATGAAGGACATACATTGGCATTACACACGGCAACACATGATTATGCTTATGTATATTCATCAGTTGATAATTATTTTAATGATTTGAATAGAGTTAGTAATAGAGTAAAGAATATTACAGGATTTGAATCTAAAATTATTCGTTTTCCTGGAGGAAGCAGCAATACGGTAAGTAGAAACTATAAAATAGGAATAATGAGTGAACTAACAAGTATGGTTTTAGATAAAGGATATAGATATTTTGATTGGAATGTTGATGCAATGGATGCATCAAGTGCTAGAAGTAGTAGTGATGTATATAACAATGTAACTAGTCATTTATCTAAGAGTAGATCAAATGTTGTATTAATGCATGATACTAAATGGATGACTAGAGATGCTATTAGAAACATTATTCGATATGGACAGGCTAATGGTTATTCTTTTAGTAAGATAGAAATGGATACTTATATGATAAGACATGGAGTAAATAATTAGTTACATATTTATATGTAACTTTTTTCTTTTTTCTTTCTTTATTTTATAGTATAATTATCTTGAGGTGAGTTATATGTATTGTAATAATTGCGGAAATAGATTAATGGGTAATGAAAAATATTGCCCTAATTGTGGAAGCAAAACATTTGAAAATAGCAATAATAATATTGATATTGTTACTAATGAATCAGAGAGAAAGTCAACTGAAGGATATCGCAGTGCTTCAATCATTTTAGGGGGGTTAGCACTTGGGGGAGTATTTTTTGGAATATTTGCTCCAGTATCAGTTATTTTATCGATTATTGGTCTAATTTTAGCCATTAAATCAAATAGAAATGTGAAGAATACACCGGGAATTGTTTTAAATGCAATTGGATTATTTTTATCAGTAATTATTACAATTGCTTTTATATTATTTATTTGGTTTGTTTTTAGTGTCGTAGATGATAATGATTATGATTTTAATAATATGTATAATGATTATATTAATAGGGATTATAAATATGATAATCATGGCGACTTTTAGATGTTAGCAAATAACATATAACTTTTTAGGAGGTGAAGTGATGAATAATAGTGAACTTATTGATAAACTTTTATCAACGGTACCACATAATCCAGGATGTTATTTGATGAAGGATAAAAATGGTTGTATCATTTATGTTGGTAAAAGTAAAAACTTGAAGAATAGACTTAGTTCTTATTTTAAACAAAGTCATACTGGAAAAACAATGATGTTAGTTAGAGATATATATGAGTTTGAATATATTTTAACTAATTCAGAAGTAGAGTCATTATTACTTGAACTTAATTTAATTAAAAAGTATACTCCTAAATATAATATTTTATATAAGGATGATAAGAGTTATCCTTATATTGAACTTACAAATGATAAATATCCAAGATTGTTAATTGTACGAAATCCAAATTTAAAAAGAGGAGGTAATCGCAAACTATTCGGTCCATATCCTAATGTGTCTGCGGCTAAAAGAGTGGTTGAGATTCTTAATAGATTATATCCACTTAGAAAATGTAAGAATATGCCAAAAAAGGAATGTTTGTATTATCATATTGGGGAATGCTTAGGATATTGTATTCATGATATTGATGATGAAACAATTAAGGAAATGAAAGATGAAATTGTTAGCTTCTTTAATGGAAATAGCGAGATAATAATTGACAAGTTAGAGAAGAAAATGATGGAATATTCTGATAAATTGCAATTTGAAAAAGCACTTGAATATCGTGAAAATTTGGATTATATAAAGATTACTTTAGAAAAGCAAAAAGTAGAATTAGATGACAATTATGATAGAGATGTTATTGGTTATTATGAAGAAGACAATTATTTATCTATTAATATTTTATTTATTCGTGGTGGAAAATTATTGGATAAGAAAAGTAATATTTTTCCAATGATCGGTGATATACAAGAAGAAGTAAATAATTATGTTTCTAATTTTTATGATAAGCATACTACTAAAGTTAAAGAGGTAATGGTTCCAGATATTATTGATATTGAAGTAATGAAAGAAACATTTGGTTTAAATTTTATGACTCCTATTAAAGGAACTAAGAAAAAAATATTGGATTTAGCTTTTGAAAATGCTAAAAATTATTATAATGAACAGATTAGTTTAATTAAGACGGATGAAAAGAAACTTAATGATAGTCTAATGGAACTTAGTAATTTGTTGGGATTGGAAAAAGTATCACATATTGAAATGTTCGATAATGCACACATTTTTGGCGCTTTTAATGTCTCTGGAATGGTTGTATTTATTGATGGTAAAAAGGCTCCTCATTTGTATCGTAAGTTTAAAATTACAAATGATAAAAATGATGATTATGGAACAATGCGAGAAGTAATATATCGAAGATATTTTAGAGTACTTAAAGATAATCTCGAGAAACCTGATTTAATACTTGTTGATGGTGGTGTTGGTCAAGTTAATGTTGCGAGAGAAGTTATTGATAGTCTTGGAATGAATATTCCTGTAGCTGGACTAAAAAAAGATGATAAGCATAGTACAAGTATGCTTTTAGGAAAATATCCACTTGAAGAAATTCCTATCGATAAGACAAGTTATTTATTCTTGTTACTTACAAGGATGCAAGATGAAGTACATAGATATACGATTACTTATCATAAAGATATTCGTAGTAAGGGAGCACTTACTAGTATTTTAGATAATATTGATGGTATTGGTGAAGTTAGGAAAAAGAAAATTCTAAAAAAATACAAAACAGTCGATAAAATGAAAGAAGCAAGTATTGAAGAATTAAAAGAGATAATGCCTGAAAATATTGCAATTGGTTTTTTAGATTATTTAAAAAGTTTTTAACTAATATTTACTTTAGTTAAATTTTAAATTATAATGGTAATAGAGAATAAGAATAGGATTGGTAACGATGAACGGAAAAATATTGAAGGTTGCTAGTAATGATTTATATGGAAATGCTGATGATAGACAAGTAGCAGTTTTTGCGGTATTTAATCATAAAAAATATATGAATAAATATATTATATTTGCTTTTGAGAGTGCAACGGGTGAGAAAAAACTATGCCTTGGTTCAGTTCATTTAAAAGATAATTCGCTGGTTATTTTTGAAATACGTAAAGATGAAGTTAAATACGTAATGGATTTTGTTAGTCAATATGTCCAGGGAACTGTTAATTCAAAAGAATATGAGATTATTAGTATTAATAAAATATCAAAAGCAGAACTGGTATCATATAATCAAGAAGATTATGATAAATTATCTGAATTAGATAAGATATCTATTAAAAGAGTAGCTGCTAATTCGGAAGAAGAATCATATAAAAGTCCAGTATTTCTTTATGGATTGTTAGTGTTTTTAATATTTGCTTTAATTGGAATAACGTATGTTTATTTTAATCCTGAAATATTGGAAGTAGAACTTAAACAACTTAGTTGTACAATGGAAAATGGTTTTGATGAGAAGACAGAACTTAATTATTCGAGTGAAATATTAGCTAAATTTAATCGAGATGATAAACTAAAGATGTTAAAACAAGTTGATATTTATAAGTTTGATGATAAAGATACTTATTATGATTTTAAAGATAATAATAAGGAAAGTATTTATTTTAAGGCTGAAGGTGGCTATAAATATAATGATAATGATTTAGAACTTAGGATAATTTATGATGATAAACTAATTATCGAAAATTATAAAGAGGTTTTAAATTACTTAAAAAATGGTGGGTATAGTTGTGTAGAAGGAACATTTTATGAATAATTTAAATTTAATTGTTGGAACAGATGATAATTTAGTAAATTTTTATTTACATGATATTTTAAAGAATATCAATTATGTTGATGATAATAAAATTATATATGATTTAAGTAATCAAGATTTTTCTTTAATACTTGATGAAGCTTCGATGATAAGCTTATTTTCTAATGTTAAAGTAATTATTGGAAACAATTTTGATTTAAGTAAATTAAATGAAGAAGATATTAATTATTTAGATAGTTATGTTAATAATCAAAATAATGATGTCTATATAGTTTTATTAGCTTCAAAAATAGATGCAAGATTAAAGAATTATAAATTGTTTAAAGATAATTTCAAAATTATTGATACTACTAAAAGTAGTAATGATGATGATATATATCTATATGTTAAAAATGCTTTAATTGAAAAAAAGTATAAAATGAGTGATGGTGATATTACATATTTTATTTCAAAAGTTGGAAATGATATTAACAATATTCAAAGTGAACTTGATAAATTATGTATTTATAAAGAACAGGATAAAACAATAACACTTAATGATATTGATTTATTAATTAGTGATTCAATTGATAATATTATTTATGAATTTACAAATGCTTTTTTAGAAAAAGATATTAATAAATTAACAAAAATGTATAATGATTTTAAAATATCTAATATGGGAGCAGATTATTTAATTGCATCGCTTAGTAATACTTTAAGACAAGCACTTATTATTAAAATATTAAATACTGATAATAAGAGTAATTTAGAAATATCAAAGATTATTGGTAAAAAAGAGTTTTATGTAAAAAAAATGTTAGAAAGATTATATATATATTCTTTAGATGATATATGTAGTTTAATAACTTCTTTGGCTGATATTGATAACAAACTTAAAAATGGCGAAGCTAATATTGATTTACTAGAATTGTATATTCTTAAAAATAATTAACCGTAATAATACGGTTTTTTTTCGACACATTACTAATTAATTTGTGTAAAGTGAGTAGTTAAACTATTACAAATAAGATAGCTAATGATATAATGATAATATAGGAAGTGGGTGTGTTAGATGAAAAAGTTCTCTTATATTATTGTTACTATTTTGTCTTTTGTCTTTTTATCATCTAATGTGCTTGCAGATACTAAAGTTTTGGTAGTTACTGGTGATGACGTTAGATTTAGAGATAAAGCTACGATTAACAGTAATGTTATTAGAAATTTTAATCGTGGAGCAGAACTTACTTTAGTTAACGATTCAGCTGGTAGTGGCAATGGTTGTGCTGGAAAATGGTATCAAGCAACTTATAGTGGAACAACAGGCTTTATTTGCAGTGATTATGCTACAATTAAAACAATTAATGAAGTTGTTATTAATCCAAATGATTATAAAGATTATACAGAGTATTTAAAAAAGTTAGGATTTCCTGATAGTTATATTCCTTCGTTAATAAAACTACATAATAGTCATCCTAACTGGCAATTTAAAGTATATAAACCTAGTTTGTCTTTCGATAAACAATTAAATCTTGAATATACTGGTCTCGATAAAGGATGGAGTTTAATTGAAGATACTGGTAGATATATTGATGGATATAAGTCAACAGAAAGTTGGTCATATAATTATTTAACAGATGTTTTTAAAAATGATTTTGATGGTGGTGGAAAAGATTGGTATGCCGCTAGTAAAAATGTAATTGCTTATTATATGGATCCAAGAAATTTCTTAAATGATAAACAAGTATTTATGTTTGAAACATTATCATATAATGAGGCATATCATACTAAAGAGGGTATTGAAGCTATGCTAAAGGGAACTTTTATGACCGGATATGCTGATAAGGAAAAAACTAAAACGTATGTCGATGCTTTTATGGATGCTGGCAAGAAATATAATGTTAGTCCATATGTGTTAATTTCTAGAGTTATTCAAGAAGTTGGCGCTAAAGGTAGCACAATTGTTTCAGGAACAGTAGCTGGTTATGAAGGATACTATAACTTTTATAATATTGGTGCAACTGGTAAAGTCGGTAGTATTATTACAAATGGGTTAGAACATGCTAAAAAAGAAGGATGGGATAGTCCATATAAAGCAATTGTTTTAGGTGGAGGTTTTTTAGCTGATGGTTATATCAATGCTGGACAAGATACTTTGTATTTGCAAAAATGGGATTTAATGGAACCAAATGCGGGAACACATCAATATATGCAAAATATTCAAGCACCTAGTACAGAATCAATTAAGACATATAATGGATATAATGGTATTGGTCTTGTTGATGGCAGTTTTGTCTTTTTAATCCCAGTTTTTACGGGAATGCCTGATAAGACAAGCCTTCCTAGTAGTGGAAGTCCTAATAATTATTTATCTACTTTGTCGGTTAATGGTAGCTATTTATTTGATAAAGCTACAACAAAGACTACTTTTGAAATTGTTACTGATGATACAACAAAATCAGTTAATATTGATGCTACTAAAGTTAATGAAATGGCTACGATTAGTGGAACAGGTAGTGTTAGTATTCCAAACGATAAGAATACTATTAAAGTAGTTGTAACAGCAGCTAATGGTGATAAAAGAACGTATACCATTACAATTACAAAAAAGAAAAGTGAAGATACACTAAAACAGGTAGCTTTAGACATTAGTGAAATTCTTAGAACTTTAAGTATAAAAAATGATGGAATATATATATATGGATATGAGTTAGGAACTGACGTTAGTAAAATAATTAAAAGTATTACTGATAAAGAAAAATTAGCAACGGTTACTTATGTCGATAAGAATAGTAAAATAAAAACTAATGGTATTATTGCTAGTGGTGATAAAATATCAATTAAAACAGATCGTGAAGAGAAGAGCTATACATTTATAATTTATGGTGATGTTAATGGCGATGGTAAAATAACTTCTGCTGACTATATTGCAATTAAGAATCATATAATGGATGTAAAGAAGCTAAGTACATTTGAACAAAAATGTGCTGATGCATCTAAAGATGGCAAAGTTTCTTCAGCTGATTACATAGCAATTAAAAATCATATAATGGATACGAAAAAGATAACACAATGAAGGTGATAAGATGAGAAAAATATTTAGTTACATTTTAATATTTATATTAGGATTTAGTTTGTTTATCGATACTCCTTTAGCATATACTTTTGAAGTGTCAGCTACTAGTTATTCAGTAACTGTAGGCAATACGGTTACTTTGAATATTAAAGTAAAAGATGCTGCTGGTAAGTTTAGTATTAGTTCTAGTGATGCTTCAGTTGTTAGTGTTTCTACGAGCAGTGCTTGGATTGATAATGGAACGCAGAGTGTCACATTAAAAGCTAATAAAGCTGGAACGGCAACAATCTATGTTAATGCTGCTGATGTTACAACATATGATGGTGGAAATGTAAGTATTACGAAGCAGGTTAAGATTACTGTTAATCCGAAACCTACACAAAATACAACAACTAATAATAATAGTGGTACATCTAATACTATAACAAGAGCTAAATCAACTAATAATTTTTTAACTAGTTTAACCGTAGATGGCTTAGAAATTAGTCCTAAATTTGATAAAGAAAAATTAGAATATGAGGTAACTGTACCTGCAGAAACTGAAAAAATTAAGATTAATGCACAATTAGCTGATTCTAGTGCAAAAGTTAACGGTGTTGGTGAAGTTAAAGTGAGTACGGGAGTTAATAATTTTGAAATTATTGTAACTGCTGAAAATGGTAGTAAGAGAACATATAAACTAAAAGCTACTGTTTTAGAATTAGAACCATTAAATGTCAAAGTAGGAAATGATACATATAGTATCGTTAGAAAGAGAAAAGATTTACCAGAAATTAGTGAATATAACGTTATTAAAGATATTACTATTGATAATAATATTATCGAAGGATATTTTAATGAAAAGTTAAATTATGATTTAGTTGGTCTTAAAGATAGTGCTGGGTTAGTTAAATATTATATATATAAAAATAATACTTATACCCCTTATAATGAATATACATTTAATGGAACGACATTACAAATTTTAGATAAGGAAATTGATGGTTTAAAAAAAGTTGATTTTGTTTATGATAATGATAAAATAACAAGCTACCAAGAAATTAAACTAGATTTAATAAAAAATACTTATGCTTTAGATAATAACGATATTACAGGTAATCAATTTTATTTATTTTATGCTAAAAATGTCGAAACAGGAAGAGAATATTTATATCAATATGATGCTTTAGAAAAAACAGTTCAAAGATATAATACAAATGTCTTAGATATGTATAAAGAAAATAGTGATACATATTATAAATATTTAATTATTTCACTTGGAGTAGTTGGCGTTTTAATTGTTACATTAGGGGTTTCTTTAACTTCAAAGAGAAATAAGAAGAAAAATATTAAAACTAGAAAGAAAGTAGATGAAGATTAAAAAAAATCAAGGATTTCCTTGATTTTTTTATTTATGGTGTATCAACATAGGTATCGTCTAGACACCTTAGAATACATACACAGTCTAGATTTATAGTAAAGAATGAGTTAGTTGCTTCGTATGGAAAAACACTAGTTGTGTCAGTATTTGGAGCAAGTACTCTACATGTTGCACAACATCCATCTAATTTTTCTAATCTAAAAACAGTACTTGTTTCGGTAACTGTAGGATCTTTACTGATTGGCATAGCTAAAGGTGTTCCGTTTGATCCACAAGTATATAATACGATTGGTCTTGTATTACAAAATGTTGTACAGTTTTGACCTAGAAAACCACGATCACAAGTTTGTAAGCATGTATCATTACCACAAACGCTTTGTTGTAATAGTAATATTACTTTTAAAATATCGGCAATGCAATTTTCACATGTATTTGTTTCATTATTATTACACATATAATCCACCCCTTCATTTATATTCATTATAATATATGTTAATTATTAAGAAAAAAATCATTATTATTACCCAATGAGAATATATTTCAGTATGAAAATACATATATTTTTAATAATAATTATAATTATTGGAGTTATTTTAAATTTTTGTGATTATAATGCTTTTTTAATAATGTTATCAATGATGTGGGGGATTACTAGTTTTTTAATAATTTATACGGGTATTAAATATTCATTACATTTTAAATTTAAACAATTCAATATTAAGGAGATAATTAAGGGAATAAAATCAAAAAGTAAAAATAATATTAGTCCATTAAATAGTTTGTGTATTTCATTAGCTGCTAAAATAGGTGTAGGGTCACTTTCGGGAGTTGCTTTAGCTATTTATTTTGGTGGGATAGGGACTATTTTTTGGATAATTATAATTAGTTTAATCGTGTCCATTAATACATATGTTGAATGCTTACTTGGAATAAAATATCGAGAGAAGGTTAATGGATTATTAGTGGGAGGACCTAGTTTTTATATAAAAAAATGTCTTTCTAATAAAAAAATAGCATTATTATATAGTTTTCTTATTATTGTTTGCTATAGTGGATTATTTTTATCAGTTCAGGCAAATACTATTGTTGGAGTTACTAATTATCTAAATATTAATAAAATAATAGTTGTTTTTTTACTATTAGTGCTTACATTAATTACGATTTTAAATGGCATAAGAGGGGTCAGTAGGGTAAATACTTTTTTAGTACCAGTAATGTTAGTTGTGTATAGTTTTTTAGGAATATATGTTTTTATAACCAATATTGATATTATACCTAGTATTTTTAATAGTGTTATTAAAGCAGCATTTAATATTAAAAGTATCTTTTCTGTTTTTTTAATAGGAATGCAAAGAGCTATTTTTATGACAGAGTCATCAGTTGGAACTAGTGCTATTTCTGCAAGCTCTTGTGATAATGAGGCCAATAAACAAGGTATGTTAGAAGTGTTAGGAATATATATTATTGTTTTTTTAGTGTGTTTGACAACCTTTATTATTATTATAACTAGTGATTATGATTTAATAAGTTTTAGTAATATAAACGGAATAGAGATAGTAATCTATGCATTTAATTATCATTTTGGATATTATGGGGGATTATTATTATCAATAATTACTATTTTATTTGCTTTTTCAACGATTACTTCAAGTTATTATTTTGGAGAAAGTAATTTACTTATGATTTCTGATAATAAATTAATAGCAATTATATTTAAATTATTCTTTTTAATAATAATGTTTATCTCTTGTTATGTTAAAGCAAATATTATATGGAATATGACTGATTTTTTAGTAGCAATATTAGTTATCATTAATTTATATGCAATACTTAAAATAAATGATTTTGAATAATCTTTTATTTTTTTGTTAAGAATATATATGGTGATAAATTATGGATAGATATAATGAAATTGTAATGAAACATACACCTAAAGAAGATGTTTTAAAAAATGCCATAATGACTTTTATTTATGGAGGATTAATAGGAGTTTTAGCTGAAGCGTTAGTTAGACTATATATTGTATGGCTTGACTTGCCTAGAAAAGAAGCCGGTGTGGTGGTAATACTTACTTATATTGTTGTGGCGTCTTTGTTAACGGCATTGGGTGTGTTTGATACATGCGTTAATAAACTTAAAAGTGCATTATTAATTCCAATTACAGGATTTGCTCATTCGATGACGTCAGCAGCGATGGAATATCGTAAGGAAGGTTTGGTCTTAGGTATTGGTGCTAATATTTTTAAATTAGCAGGAACAGTTATTCTTTATGGAATTGTTTCTGTTTATCTTTTTGGAATACTCAGAATTATTTTCATGGGAGGATAAAATGACAAGAAAGTTTAATAATGTTTATATCGATTGTAGTTATACAATCGGAGGAGTTTATGAAAAAGATGGACCAATTGCCAATTATATTGATTTGATATATGATAAAGATTTATATTATGGTTGCGATACGTTTGAAAGAGCAGAAGAAAAAATGCTTAGTAATAGTATTTCAAAACTAATGTCTAAAGCCAAACTAATCGATAGTGATATTGATTATGTTATTTCAGGAGATTTGCAGAATCAAATTGCAGCATCTGACTATGCAATGAGTGACTTTAATATACCATTTATAGGTATATTTAGTGCTTGTGCAACTTTTGGAGAAGGATTATGTTTAGCAGCTAATTTAATTAATGGTGGAAATACTAAAAATATTATTGTATCCACATCTAGTCATAATATGGTAGCAGAAAAGCAATTCCGTAATCCAACAGAATATGGTGCACCAAAGAAAAAAACAACAACTTTTACATCGACTGGAGCAACAAGTATATTAGTTACAAATAGGAAAAGTAAAATTAAAATTACTAGTGCTACATTTGGAATTGTTCAAGATAAGGGAATAACCGATGTTAATAATATGGGAGCTGTAATGGCAATTGCTGCAGCGGATACACTTAAAAGACATTTTAAAGATTTAAATATTAAGCCCAATTATTATGATTTAATTTTAACGGGTGATTTAGGTGTTTATGGAAAAGAAATACTTAAAGATTATATGAAAGATTTTGGATATGATTTATCAAAAAATTATAATGATTGTGGATTAATTTTATATGATAGAGAAAAACAACCAGTCTTTGCTGGTGCATCCGGACCTAGTAGTAGTGCACTTATAACTGCGGCTTACATTTTAAATGAAATGGAGAAGGGAAAATATCATAGAGTATTAATCGTACCAACAGGAGCCATTTTTAGTCCAACAAGAGTTTTTCAGAAAGATAGTATTCCTTCAATTGCTCATGCAATTAGTTTGGAGGCGGTAATCTAATGAATACGTACGTTTATGCTTTCTTATTTTGTGGCTTTGTATGTATGATTAGTCAACTCATTCTCGATAATACAAAACTAACACCAGGACATGTTACTAGTTTATTTGTAGTAATTGGTGCAGCATTAGATTTATTTGGAATATATGATAAGATTGTATTATATGCTGGCGGTGGAGCAATTGTTCCCATTACTTCATTTGGACATCTACTTATTCATGGAGCGATGGATATTGCACATGAAAATGGACTAATGGGTTTAGCATTGGGAATATTTGATTTAACATCAGCAGGAATCAGCGTTGCAGTAGTTTGTGCTTTTGTTTTAGCTATTTTATGTAAGCCGAAACATTAATAAATAAAAGAATAGTATAAGATTTAGATGGAAAACTAAAAAGTATTGTAAATAATTAACTATTTACAATACTTTTTATTATTTTGATAATTTCTTCTCTCATAATATGATAATTAATTTCTTTATGTTTATGATATACAATTTCATGGCAGTAATCATCGACAATACTCATAATAATGTGTACTTTTTCATAAATATTAGGAATAACATATTGTTTATCTTTTAAATATTTAACTACTTTATTTGTGACAATTAATTCAGAGTTTCTAAATATTTTTCCTACTTCGGGATCAATATGTGTCATAGCTGATATTTCTTCATGTGCTTTAACTGAAAAAGTATGTCTTTTAACCATTTCGTCTAAGATACTACCAATATCATCTAGCTGTAATTTATCTTCATCAATTACTTTAAGAATTGGATACATTATATCATCTAAATATTTTTTTATTCCTTCAATAAAAATATCTCTTTTATCGTTAAAATATTGGTATATTATGCCAACAGATACATTACAAGATGATGCAATATCTGTGGTAGTGGTATTGAAATATCCTTTTTCACATAAAAGTTTAAATCCTTTATCAAT
>CAMOMI010000016.1 GCA_946619755.1 uncultured Clostridia bacterium | reverse complement strand
GAAGAGAATATTCCCATTGTTGAAGGTATCCTACTATCATTAAAAGAAAAAAAAGATTAGGTGATATTATGGATGAATTGTTATCAATTAAACTAAGACCTCAAAAATTAGCCGATGTTATTGGACAAAAGCATTTAATTGGAGAAGGTAAAATTCTAACAAATTTAGTTAAAAATAAAAAATTATTTTCGATGATTTTATATGGAAAACCAGGTATTGGAAAAACATCCATCGCTCTTGCTATGGTATCTGAATTAGGTGTGAAATATCGCCTATTAAACGCTGTCATCAATAACAAAAAAGACTTTGATACCGTCGTTGAAGAAGCCAAAATGTATAATGGATTAGTCTTAATTATGGATGAAATTCATCGTCTAAACAAAGATAAACAAGATTTACTTTTACCAGTACTAGAGTCAGGCTTAATCACATTAATTGGAATGACCACTGCTAATCCATATCATAGTATCAATCCAGCAATAAGAAGCAGATGCCAATTATTTGAATTAAAAGAATTATCAGAAGAAGATATTGAAAATGCCATTGATAAAGTAATAAAATCAAAAATACTTCCAGATCTTAAAATTGATAAAGAAGCCAAAAAATATATTATAGGCATATCCAAAAACGACTTAAGATATGTCTATAATTTAATTGAAGTAGCATATTACGGTAACGATGATAAAAAAATAACTGTTGATAAATTAGTAAGTATATGCAATAAGCCAAATATTTATCATGATAAAAATCAAGATGGTTATTACGACATGTTGAGTGCTTTACAAAAATCAATTCGTGGTAGTGATGTTCATGCATCATTATATTACTTAGCCAAATTGCTTGAAGGTGGCGAATTAGAATCTGCTTGTCGCAGATTAGCTGTAATTGTTTATGAAGATATCGGTTTAGCTAACTCCAGCCTTGGTCCCAAAGTAATGGCCTCTATTGATAGTGCTTTAATGTTAGGTATGCCAGAAGCCAAGATCCCCCTATCTGTCTCAGTTATCGAAATGGCTCTCTCTCCTAAATCAAATAGCGCGGTTATGGCAATTGAAAAAGCCACAGATGCCGTAAATAACATCGATGCTGGTGATGTACCAAATTACCTAAAAAGTCCATATATCGGATATCTATATCCTCATAATTATAAAAACGATTATGTCAAACAGCAATACTTACCAGATCGAATTAAAAACATTAAATTTTATACCCCTAAAGATAATAAGAACGAAAAAATTCTTAAAGATATTTTAGATAAATTAGAAAAATAGACACTAAGTGTCTATTTTATTTTCTCTATTAAAATTAGTTAATATATAATTACTTCCTTCTTTAGTAAAAGTATATGTATAAGTATCTAGTTTATTTTGAATCATTTCATATTCTATTTGGAATTTTGATTTAACAAGACTAAGAATATCTTCATTATTTGTTAAAGTAATCTTAAATACAGGGTTCTTTTTATTTTTAGCATCTTCATATGAACCATATACCATATCTATTCCATCACCTTCACATCCGTAATAAAAGATATATTGATAACTGATAATATATGAATCATTCTCTTCTTTAAAGTCTCTTAACTTGCTATCTACTCTACTTACCAAACAAGCACCTTTACCAGTTGGATTTCTAGTATAAACTTCCTTTATTGCATCATAACTATAAGTTGGCATATCATCACTATTATATCCATTAAACCAAAAATCCTCATGCTTAATTGATAGTTGTTTAAGCGGACTATTATCTAACGCTTTATCCAATTCATCTTTCGTAAAAGAATCTTTATTATATAAATCAGAATTTAAAATAACAGCTTTCATTATCGCTTGATTACTAATATTCTCTAAATTACTATAAGGATAAAAATATATCAAATAATTATTTTCTATTTTAATTAATTCATTTTCATTAATATTTTCTATTTTTTGAGTAACCTCATCACCAGAATCATAATTGATAACTGGTGTCTTTCTATTAAATAATTTAGTCATTGCCACAAAACTACTAATAACTAAAAAGGTTAATAATATACTAATAAATACAATTCTTTTCTTCATACAATCCTCCATATATTAATAATATATTATTTTTTAAATTATTGCAATAAATTTAAAAAATAAATAGTAATATTACTATTTATTTAAAACAAACTCGTTTGTCCATCAATAGTTGAATGCTTAGTTTTCTTTTTAGTTTTACATAATTCCTTATTTAATGGTAATACATCTTCCATCTGATGTTTCTTATCATAATAATTTATAAACGCTATAATACTATGTAAATTACGATACTTAATTGTCTCTTTATAAACTACCTTACCATTATAGCCTTGATAATAATCATAAATAAGTAATTTAGTCATTCTAATTAAAATCGTATCACTATTCTCATCAAGTTCAAATAAACGAGGTGATAAAACTCCATTCCTAATACTAGAAGTTATATATTCATATATTTCAGGTGCTGTTGAAGAGCAATCATAAAAATTCATAAAAGTTTTAACAAAACTTTCAATAAATCTTAAATCATTCTTTCTAAGCTTATTATTTATTCTTGTAATAAGTAACTTAGGTTCCATAACGTACTCCATATCCTTCTGAAATAAAAAATCGTACATAACCTTATGATATTTTTTATCCTTAAGTAATCTAATTGATAAACTTTTTAAAGAATAAATTTCTGGCAATATTTCTTCTTTTATAAGTGCTTCACGCATTTCAGTTTCATTATTAAACATCATAGTGAATAAATCTATCTCCGATAAAGAACAACCAATTCCTTTAAATTTTGACATTCTCACAAAATATTTAGATTTAGCTATATCTAAAGATTCATAATCACCTTTCTTTTTTTCAACCATAAAATAATAAGCCATTTTATCACTTCTTTCACAAGTTGATATATTAACACAAACACTAGTTTTTGTAAAGAAAAAAAGATAATTATTTATCCTTTCTCTTTAATATTCTAACGGTATTTAATATTGTTAATAATGTAACTCCTGTATCAGCAAATACTGCCTGCCACATTGATGCAATTCCTAAAATACTTAATATTAAAACTAATAATTTAGTACCCAAAGCAAAAATCAAATTCTCTTTAATAATATGACTTGTATATCTTGATATATCAATACCCGTAATAATTTTTCTTAAGTCATCATTCATAATAATCATATCAGCTGCTTCAATTGCACTATCACTACCAACGCCACCTAAAGATATTCCAATATTGGCTCTAGCTAATGAAGGAGCATCATTAATACCATCTCCAACAAATGCAACTTTATTATCATATTTATTAATTTCCTCTTCTAAAAGTTTATATTTATCAGTTGGTAATAATTCCGCATATACCTCATTAACACCAATCTCTTTAGACACAATTGCAGCATATTCAAGACTATCACCTGTAAATATTTTAGTATTAATATTTAATTTTTTTAATAAATTAATAACATCTTTTGTTTCTTTCTTTATACCATCATATAAGATAATTTTTGCAACGTTAACTTCATCAACATTAATATATATTGCATTATCTTTTTTTGTAACATTACAAAATTTATGATTACCAATCTTTATATGTTTATTATCTAAATTATATTCAATCCCCATACCATTAATTTCTTTAAAATCTTTAACATGTTTATTACCTTTAAAATTATTAAACAAAGAGCATAATGATTTAGCAATTGGATGATTAGATAATTTTTCACCAGCAACAATTAAATTAATAATATCATCACGTTTACAATTATTATCAAGAATAGTCAATTCATAATCATTAAACTCACCCGTAGTTATTGTTCCTGTTTTATCAAAAATTATTTCCTTAACATTACCAAGCAAATCTAAATAATCACTACCTTTAATCAAAATACCATCTTTAGATGCTCTACCTAATCCTGAAAAATAACTTAATGGTACTGATATCGCAATAGCACAAGGACAAGATATAACTAAAAATGTTAATGCACGATATATTGAATCAGCAAAAGATAATTTAAAAATAGTTGGTAAAAGAATAACTGTAAGTATTGCCAAAACAAGCACAGTTGGTGTATATATTCTAGCAGCCTTGCTAACAAAAGTCTCAGTTTTTGCTTTTCTATCTTCCGCTGTCTCAACTAATTTTAAAATTTTAGCTACCGTACTATTTTCATAAAGACTGGTAACTTTAACTTCAATCATTCCATTGGAGCAGATACTTCCAGATAAAACAATACTATCTTTTGTAACATCTAAAAGCCTACTCTCACCAGTCAAACTTTTAACATCAAGTTTAGCCGTTCCTTTAGTAACAATTCCGTCTAAAGGAATTTTTTCCCCTTGTAAAACTCGAATAATATCTCCTACTTTAACTTTTTCTGGACTAACTCTTTGATATTCGCCGTCAATCAAAACATTCGCATATTCTGCTTTCAAATCCATCAAACCAGCAATAGAAGTACGAGAATTATTTACTGCAATACTCTCTAGTATTTTACCAATATCATATAAAACAATAACCATCAAACCCTCATGAATATTATTGGTTAAAAAAGCGCCAATGCAAGAAATAGAAATCAATAAATTTTCATCGATTACTCCTTTAGGTAATAATTTAACAGCCTTAATTAATACCTTATATAAAAGAATAGCATATGCCAAAACAATTATAATTAAAGCAACTACATTGTTTTTAATAAACATCTGAATTATGCTTAAAAAGATTCCTAAACTTACCATAAATATATCATTTTTAATCTTATTATTTAAAGTTTCATCTTTATCTAAAACTTTCGCATCTGGTTCTACGCTATTAACAATATCTTGAACTAATTCCTTAATATTGTTATTACCAGAAACGACATTTATTGTTTCCTTAGAAAAATTGACACTTGCTTTTTCAATTTTATCACAAGCATTTAACTTTGCTTCTATTTTATTAGCGCAATTAGCACAATCTAATCCAACAACACGATATTTATATTTCATTACAATGTTCCTTTCCTAATTCAAATATTCTTTTTACATGATCATCATCTAAAGCATAATATATTAAATTGCCCATCTTACGATATTTAACTAACTTAGCATTTTTCAAAATTCTAAGTTGATGAGAAACAGCTGATTGGCTTACATTAATCATATTTGATATATCACCAACGCATAATTCTTGGTCAATCAAAACATTAACTATTTTCATCCTTGTTGAATCGCCAAATATTTTGAATAATTCAGCCATATCAATAATAATATCTTCATCTAATAATTTCATAAAGCCTCCTATATGAATATATGTTCATATACTCATTATAATCTTCTATTACTATATAGTCAAGAAAAAAACATTAGATTTAACTAATGTTTTTTAATAATCTTGTCTATCTCTAATAAATGCTGGAATATCTAAATCTCCATCATTATCATCATCAGAACCATTATACATGTCTTCTCTATTTGTTGAATTAAAGCTATGATAAAGCGGTTCTCCAGGTTCTTCAAATCCTGTTGCAATAACAGTTACAATAACTTCATCCGTTAAATTCTCATTAATAACAGCTCCAAAAATAGTATTAATATCAGTATTAGCTGCTGTTCTAATGACTTCAGCCGCCTCTTCAACCTCAAATAAAGTAAGTGATGAACCACCAGTTACATTAATAATTGCATCAGTTGCTCCATTAATTGAAGTTTCAAGAAGTGGTGATGCAACAGCCTGTTTTGCAGCTTCAACAGCTCTATTTTCACCAGAACCAACACCAATTCCAATTAAAGCATTACCTCTATCTTTCATTACTGCTTTAACATCAGCAAAATCAAGATTAACAAGTCCAGTAATAGCAATCAAATCAGATATAGATTGAACACCTCTATGTAGAACATTATCAACTTCTCTAAATGCTTCCAACATTGGTGTAGATTTATCGATAAGTTCTCTTAATCTATCGTTTGGAATAACTATTAAAGTATCGACATGTTTCTTAAGTTCATCCAAACCGGCAATAGCTTGTTCCATTCTTTTCTTTCCTTCAAAACTAAAAGGTTTAGTAACAATACCAACAGTAAGTGCTCCAAGATCTTGGGCAATTTCAGCAATAATTGGACTAGCACCAGTACCAGTTCCACCACCCATACCGCAAGTAACAAAAACCATATCGGCACCTTTAAGTGCTTCTTCAATTTCCTCCTTACTTTCTAAAGCAGCTTCTTTGCCAATTGCTGGATTAGCGCCCGCTCCAAGACCATCAGTTAAATCACTTCCAAGTTGTAATTTAGTTGGTGCTAAAGAATCGTTTAACACTTGTAAATCAGTATTAGCGACAATAAAGTCAACTCCTTTAAGTCCAGAATCAATCATTCGGTTAACAGCATTACATCCGCCACCGCCAATTCCAATAACTTTAATCTTCGCTAACTGATTCATCTCTAAACCAAACATATTATTCATAATTATCCTCCCTATTTCTAATAAAGCCTTTAAATATCTTAGGAACACTCGTCTTTTCTTTCTTTTTTTCCTCTGGATGAAGCAATTCAATTTCATCTTCTTGGCTTATCATAGAACATTCTTTTCCCCTGATTTTCATCTTTTCGTCAAAACTTTTAATCATTCCAAACGCGGTAGTATATTTATTATCTCTTATTCCTATCTCGTCCATTAAATATATTATAACATCTTTTCCTAAAATTTCATATACTAAATTTTTAAAAGATTTAATTTCCGTAAGTCCCCCTGTAATTACAATATATTGAATATCTTTCTTAGTTAATAATGAAACCTGTTTTCGAGCTAATTTCAAAATTTCACTAAGCCTACTTTGAACAACTTCCGTAACTTCTAATTGATTAAGCTTAATTTGTTCGCCAATATTATTAGTTAATTCATATGTATCATTCAAATTAGTAAATCTTTTATTACATGTAGCAAATTTTTCTTTAATTTTTCTTGCATCAATTATATTTGTTCCAAAAACATATACAATATCTTTTTCAATGTTAATACCTCCAAGTTGAATCGTTTCAGTATTCATTATTTTACCATTATTAATAATTGATACGTTGGTTGTCTCATGGCCTAAATTAATAATAGTTCCAACTTTATTATCTAACTTGTTTGTCCTAACAGCTGCATAATCAGCTAAACCAGAAATAGTAATATCGACAACATCCAAACCAGCTGCTGTTAAAACACTAATTACAGAATAAATATTTTTCTTAGGTACAGATATCATTATTCCTTTTATTTCTAAAATATTGCATTCTTTTCCAAACGGATAAATAATACCTTCTTCACCATCTATAGTAAAATCTAAAGGAACCACCGTAACCAATTCATAATCTTTATCAAGTTTATTATATACAGAATCTTTAATAACCATATTTATATGTTCTGTTTCAATTACACCATGAACATTTATCTTACCAGTTACATACATAAACTTAACATTATATTCAGGTATATTTGCAATAACTTTAGTTATCGCAAACCCCAACTTTTGATTAAGTTCTTTAATTCCATCTTTAATTGTATTAACTGCTAAATTAGAGTCAACAATTAACCCCTTTCTAATACCTTTAGCTTTAATTGAAGTTGCTCCCAATATGTTAAATTTATCATTTTGTTTTTCTCCAACTAAAAATTTAAACGTATCAGATCCAATATCAACACTAGCATATATTTTCCTCATGATATCGACTCTCCCTAAATGATACAATATAATTATACAAAAAAAAATCGTGAAAATCAACCAGAAGTAAAAAATATATCGAAAAAAACCGCTATTTTTAAGCAGTTATTTTCTTTTACTTCCATAATCTTTTGTAGGATAACTATCATCGCCATAAAACTCGCCACTCTGAAGTTTTTTAATTGCTTCTTCAAACTCCAAAGCTGCCTTACTTTTTTCATGCGTTGCATCATAAGCATAAGCCTTAGTACTCGCTTTCGTTATAGCTTTTTCTCTTTTCTTTGCAGCCTCTTTCCTAATTGCTTCTTCCAAATCAGTTATTTGCATATTACACTCAGAAATTTGTTCCTGAGCATTTTTAATTTCTGAATTTGCTTCTGATATTTCATGACCATATTTAGAAATAGGCAAAATAGCAAGAAAGCCACCAATATATAGCACTTTAATGACTTTGCCCAAAATAAGTCCCAAAATTAATCCGCCCATCAAACAAGCAGCAACGCTGACAATAAGTGCAAACAAAGCCGCACTGACTTTAACGTTATTTCGCTTTATTACGCCTTGTAAACGTTTAATCTCTTTATTTAAATCATCCATATCATACATATTATTCACCTACACTAATAATAACATAGATAGTATCCATTGTCAAAACGAAGTCTAGCAATAACATAACTACATTTTAACAATCTTATCATCACTATAAGATAAATTATTAAGTTCCGTATTAATAGCCATAGCCTCAATTGTTTTCTTAACAATCATATCTAACTTAGACCCTTCAGAATAATCCGCTAACGCAGCATAATTAATTCTCTCATCATCAATTAACGTTTTAGTAGTTTTAAAAGACTTATCGGTATATACTGCAATACTTACTCCTCCCCCATCTTTAGTAAGTTTCATACAAGGAACATCCGTTAACCCATCACCAATATAAATCATATTAGAAAAAGCAATTCTTCTATCTTTATCATCCATTTTTTTATTTATACCATAGTCATCAGCCATATCCAATACACCTTTATTTATACGCATTAAAAATTGCGTCTTATTAGTATAGTTAATAGCTGTTTTAGGCCACACAGCATGTCCTTTCTCATCATAATAAAACTCTGAAGCATATATTTCTTTAAAATATTTACCAATCTTAGATCCTTCAATTATCTCCTTAACCCCAGAAGAAATAATATAATGCTCTACCTTAACACCAAGTTTTTGACCATATTCATTTATTCTCTGAAACCAGTTAATAACTCCAGGAAATAATTCTACGCTCTCCCCCATTTTATTTAAATAATCACGTGTCAAATGATGACCTATATCTTCCGTTTTCTTAACCATCAAATACATATAAGTAAGTACTTGATCCATCTTATCATTTTCTCTTAATTGATTAGCATTATTCCAAAATTCACTCGTATCCATTCCTAAATTAGGAATAAAAGTATATTCTTGCATATCTTTAGTACATAATGTCTTATCAAAATCATACATAATAGCAATTATTTTATTTTTCATCTTTAACCTCCGTAAGTATATCATCTTTAATTGAATATAAAAATGTTTTAATTTGTTTATCAGTTATTGTTTTTATATATTTTTTATAACCTACTAATTGTTTTATATATGCATTATCATCAATATTCTTAAGTTTATAATCAATAATATATATAACATCCTCGTATTCTATTACTAAATCGATTATACCACAATATTTAACATTATCCAAAATATAACTAAACTCATGCTCATGATATACATTAATAAATTTATTATCAATATGTTTTAAAAAATTAACAACTTCTTTACTCTTAGGATTTTTAAAATCATCATATTCAAATATTTCATGCATTTTAGTACCATATTCCATTGCTTTAACAGTATCAGGTGAATATAACTTCATCTCATCTTTAGAAAAATGTTTGTTTGTAACGGTATCGTATTGAATATCTAACTTTTTAAGACTAATTAACTTATCATTTTCAATTTCATTTAAATCTTTAAGTTTAATTCTATTATATAAATGTGTGTAATTAGCTTCTTTATTAATAATATATTTTCTAATTGCTTTAACCGAATTTAAGATATCTAAAAATGATCTATATTTAATTCTTACTCTATCAGGAACTAATTTATCATAACCATATTCATTATCATCTAGATTTGTTACAATAATCATTTTTTCACGGCATCTTGTAAGTTCAACATAAAAAAGTCGTATTTTCTCGCTAATCTCCTCATAAAAATAATCATTTACATATATATCTTTTATAATAGTATCCATTAATTCATTATCTTTTTTATAAGGTAAAATTAGGCCATATTTTTCATCAAATAGTGTTTTTGCAGAAATATCTTTAATTGTAAATTTATTATGCATTCCAGTAAAATAGCATAAGTTAAACTCAAGACCTTTAGATTTATGAATATTCATTATTTTAACAGCATTTCCACTACTTTTATTTGTTGCATATTTAATTGCTAAATTCTGACTAATCGTATCATCTAGATAATTAATAAAATCAATTAATGTATATTCTAAATCACTAACATTATTAGCTATATCAATTAAATTATCAATCTTAACAATATTTTTATCAATATCACTAAGTTTAATTAGTTTATCATATACCTTAAACTTATCAATAATATCATTTATAATATTACATATTGGTTTATTAATATCAATATCCATACACATCTTAGTTATATTATCTTCAAAATATTTATTCTCTTTATTAATATGATAAATTAAATTATCATCATATTCAAATAAGAAAGATCTCGCTACCGACGTAAAAATATATCTAAATTTATCATCATATATCTTATTTTTAACATTCCACACTAAATTAATAAGATTCTTAATAACCATTAAAAGAACATCTTGATTTAATCCTTCATCCATATAAATAACTGTTGGTATTTCATGATATTCAAGAATTTTTCTATATAATTCCAAATACTTATTTCTATCAGTAATAATACAAATATCACTATATTGAATACTTCTAAGTTTATTTGTCTTTTTATCAAGTACTTGATAATTATTTTTAATTTTATTTAAAATATCTTCAGCTACAATAAACAATTCTTTTTCTTCTCTTGTATATGTATCATCTTTATCAAATTCATAATTATATATCTCTAATTTATTATTTTGATGTGTATCTTCATTATCATAAGCTTTATTGCCATATACCATATTATGTTCTTTTAAATAATTAGCATTTCCAATCGTATCATCCATTATTACATTAAATATCTCATTAATATTATCAAGTGTTTCTTTACGTGACCTAAAATTACTAATTAAATCAATTTTTTCTCCGCCATTATGTTTACCATATAATTCATATTTATCATGAAAAATATATGGATTAGCATTCCTAAAACGATAAATAGATTGCTTAATATCTCCAACCATATAAACATTGTTATTAGCAATATAACTAATAAACTCTTCTTGAATAGATGAAGTATCTTGATATTCATCAACCATTATTTCATTAAAAGATGTTTTTATCTCTTCACGAATATCTAGATTATTTTTGACCAATAATAAAGCTAAATGAGCAATATCATTAAACTCATAAATATCATACTTATGTTTATATTCCCATACCCGCATATCTAACTCATTGATAATTTCTAACAAGACTATAACATAGTCCTTAGTCATCTTAATACTGTCTTTAACCTCGTCTAATGAATTAAATCTAAGTAGTGTCTTAATCTCATCTATTTTCTTTTTTATCTCATCTTTTAACTTTAATCCATCTTCGCTAACATTTGTAAATCTAACCGGACTCATCGTCATAAATAATAAATAATCTGAATATTCACGTCCATTAAATAATGGTCTAAAATAATTATCTAATTTATTAATAAGCCCATCATCAATATAATTTAAAAAATCACGATATAAATCTTCTAATTCATTAATCTTATTCCTAATTAATATATTATATTTATCTAATAATTCTAATATTTTTTGATCGCTATAAAAATTTGTAAAATAATTCTTAAGATATTCTTCTTTATTAACAAGAATATCTAATTTATTTGATAACATTATTACATAGTCTTTAATAACTTTATCATCTTTTAAACAAAAATCATCAACTAATTTATTAAATAATAAATCACCATATTTATTTTCAAATATCTGATCCAATAATTTATATTTATAAATTGTAATAATATTACTATCAATAATTTTTAAATTATCAGAAACATTTAGAATATAATTATATTTTTTGACTAATGACAAAGCAAAACTATCAAAAGTAGTAATATAAGCTGAACTTAATAAATCAAGTTGTTTATCTAATTTATTTTTAATAATACTATCACGAATTCTATTTTTCATTTCACTTGCTGCCTCATTCGTAAAAGTGAGTATTAATAATTTATTAACTTGAATTCCATCCTTTAATTTACGAATAACTCTTTCTGTTAAAACCGCAGTTTTTCCAGAACCAGCCCCTGCTGATACAACAATATTTGTATTATCCATATCAATAGCCAATTGTTGCTCTGGAGTATATTTCATTAAATCTCACCTCCAAACTCTTCTTTATATATAGTTATTTCATCATTGACTTTTTTAAAACAAATATCTTTAAATTTACAATATTCACAACCAATATTAACATTATCACA
Source organism: uncultured Clostridia bacterium (assembly GCA_946619755.1). GTDB lineage: Bacteria > Bacillota_I > Bacilli_A > RF39 > UBA660 > RUG705. The sequence goes on along the minus strand of CAMOMI010000016.1, from coordinate 14,295 downwards.
TACTTTAGGATTTATCGTAAAATCATTACTTTTTATTTTTTCAATAACTTCAATAATTTTTTCTTCTGCATATCCAATAATAGTATGTATTTCTTCATCAGATAAAACTCTACTTGTTTTGGCAAAACTGCCATCTTTTAATGTTTTAAGTCCTTTAATTACCTTTGAATTATCATAACCATTATCAGCAACAGAAAGAACATTTTTATCACTATTTGAATATCCGACCAATCGATAATCACCATTACTAATGTTAAACTTCTGTAAATAAAAGCCAGTATATCTAACATTTTTAAAATCCAACTTACTAACTAAATATAAATAGATTGGCAGTTGTATATCCAAACCATACTTTAAATAATCTAAACTAATATTATCGTTACCAGTCTTATAATCAATTAAACAAACATATGTTGTATTTTCATCAATATAATATAAAACTTTATCAATAATTCCTACAAAATGAACAAAGGAGCCAAAATCAATATCAATTTTTTTCTCGTACATTGCTTGATTAAACAAACTATACTCTCTTTCTAATAATACTTGACGAAGCAAATCATGTATTGCTTCAATATATTTATTTAAAAAGAATTTTTCTTTTTTACTAAACTCTCTATCTCCTAAATATTCATATACATATTTATTAACATCCATATCATTATTAGAAAGACACTTTTCCATTACATAATGCACCATACTCCCAATAACTGTACTAAAATTTTCTAAGAAAATATCAAGTTTTAATATATCAGCTAAATAATAACGAAAAGCACATTTATTATAAACTTGCATTTTTGAATATGATAAATTAAGTTTATCCATTACCCGATCAATTTTTTTATATTTATTATCAAAACTATTATATTTAAGTGAATAATTATTTCTAAGTATCGAAAAAAGATTATTCTCATAACCAAATTTAAAATATTGATCATATCCTCTAACAAGTCTAATTTTATCATATATAGCACTATAACTATCCAATACATCATCATCTATTTTTATAACCTCATAGTCACTTGTTAATACACTAGGATAATACTCTTTAACATTATCTCTTAATTTATAAGTAATGATCAAATTTTTAATATTACCAATTACATTTCTAATCTTTAAAGTTAGTTTCCTATTTAATACATCTGTCTTATCCATATAAAGCATATCTTTAATATTATCTGTAATATAATCTGTATCCATATAATAATTAGGTATTATTCCCTCATTAAAACCTAACATAAAGATATATTCATCATCTAAGCATACATAATCTAAATAATTAATAATATCTATTCCATTATCATATTGTTCACTAGTAATAAAACTATTACTAATTTTATAACTAATTAAATCCCTATTATCGTATTTAATATTTTCATTAATTACTTTAACCAATTCATTAAAAATATTTGTATCCTCTTTAATATCTTCAAGTATTAAAGATATATCTTCACCAGTTTGATATCTCGATAAAAACTCTTTAACAATTGGATAAACAGATAATTTACTCCTGTAAGGAATATTTACTTTTAAATTATAAAAGCCAAATATTCTATTAAGCATATTATAGTAACTTTTATCGACATTAGTCAGTTTAATTTTAGCAGGATCAATACCATCATATATTAATTTAGCTATTTCTTTTGCTACATAATTAACCTCTTCTTCAAGTGTCTCAGCTTCATATATCACATGAGAATAATTATTATAAACTGGAGCTATTATCTGATAATTTAATCCATTTAAAATATTAATTAAATAATCATCAATATTAATATCATATAAAACAATTTTTATTCGCTTAACATAATTTCTAAAATCATTATTATAAATAAGTAGTTTATTATCATCAAGTTCATTCTTTAAATTAACTAAAAAATCTAATTTAGAAATATTATATTGCTTGTTCTCAATATAATATAAATTCCTTATATATTCTAAAGCAACATCATATTTAACTTGATACTTATTCATTATAAATAGTATAGCCTTTTCATCATAATTAAACAAATAACTATGTATAAATGTCTGCAAAGTCATAATTCTAATAGGTTTTAACAAATGCATTTCAAGTATCTTTTGTTTAACTGCATTACTACATATAATCAATGTTTCATCTTTTATTTCATATATAAAATCCATATTATTACCTCTAACTATATATAAATATAACATATTGATATTTTAAAATCAATCAAAGAAAAAGAACCCAAAGGTTCTTATGATTTATTATTTTTAATATCTCTAACTTTTTTGTGTATATCATTTTTATAAAAATTATATGTCGTCTTAATAGCAATGGCAATTGGTAGAGATAAAACAATGCCCCAAAATCCAGCAATTACCCCACCAGCAGATACTGCAAAAATTACCAGTAAAGGATGCAATGAATTAGTCTTACCATATACTTTAGGACCAATTACATTACCATCAAGTATAGGACAAATAACGCAAATCAAAACAGTTAACAAGAACATCTTAACACTAATAACTGATGATACCAAAAGTGAAATAACAGCTACTAAAAATCCACCAAACCATGGAATAACAGCTGATATACCAGAAAGTATTCCAAGTATTAAATAATTGGGATGTCCAATCAAAGCAAACGCTAAAGTATATTCAATTCCTTGTATTAAAATATTAAGTCCCATACCACCAATATATTTAGTAAGTTCTTCATCAAGCTTATCCAAATATTTTACCGTACGTTTATTTCTAACCATAAAATAATTCTTAATAGTTGTTCTAACTTTATCCATATCAATTACAAAATAAATTGCTGAACAAATTACTACTATAGCAGTTGACATCACTCCAAATGAGGCATTTACAAAAGATAAAGCACCATTAGAAATACTACTTCCTAAATTACTAATAATATTTGTACTAAAATCAGTTAATGAAGATTGAAGCCCCCCTAAATTAATCTCAAACCTTGAAGATAAATCAGATAACAAAACTGATATATTACTAATAAACAAAAGTATTTGTTCATATAATAGAGGCACTGTTAATATAATAATAATCAATAATAATCCAATTCCTACAATACATACTGACAATACCGCTAACCATTTAGGACTACCCGCATCAATCAGTTTCTTAACAATAGGATATATCACATAAGCCAAAGCAAACGCTAATAAAAACGGTGAAACAATTGAAAAGATTTTAGCAACTAACCCTAACCAAAGTCCCCTAATTAAATAAAGCAAACATATAATAGCAATAATGATAAGTAAATTCAATAGTTTATAGTTTAATTTATCTTTCATAATATCACATCCTTAATCTTATTATATCATAAACATCTTATTTATTTTTATATGTTTTTTCAAATTGTTTAAATTTATATAAACGAATATACTCTCTAAATAAATCCTCATCACCATAAGGTATTACCTTAGAATCATATTGTGCTGCCAATAGTTCACAAAAAGCAATTTCATAAAACTCTTCAGGGGTAAAAAGAGTTGTAAGTAGATGACGAGAGCCAAAATCATCCGTAAAATTAAGATAATTACCATTATTAACTGCATCTAAAAGCGCATCAAGTACTTTTTTAGTACCATCCTTTTGATATGTATCATTAACCGCTTGAAATAAAATTTCTCGCATCTTAACAATTCTTTCAGAATTAATTATTAATTTTCTTAATGTAGTAGCATCAATTCCATTATTAACAACAAAATCTCTAACTTCAAACTGACGAGTAAAATAATTAATATTATTTTCTTTCATAAAATGTAATATTTTAAGAGAAGTTTCTTTACTCCCATACTTTTTAAGCATTTTTTCATATAATTCATCCCAAGTACTCTGTAATTTAATCAATTTTTCATTTCGTAATACCCTATTCTCTTTACTAAGTGATTCTTGAAGTTTTCTTTCTGTAGTCAAGTAACGTACTGAAGATATCGTATCATATAATTGGTAAAAATCAGAAAGATGCTTATCGGTAGATAATGCCGAAATTAAAATTTTAGTAACCCCCTCATAATCTGCAAGACAATATATATCTTCATCTTTTATTTTCATATCAGCAATATATTGTTTTATATTTTTCCTTTCTACAAAAACCTTATTATATATCATTACTAAATATTCAACAAAAGATTTATAAGAAACATCATTAAGTTGATTACTTTTAGCCATCTTATTAATATAATCTGCTACGTAAGAAGCAACTGTCATATTATATGAAATATTAGCATCCCACCCATAAGCAATCGGTCCACATTTAAAAGCAAAAGGATTAGATTTCATCATACCACTCATAATATAGGAATCACTAGTAATAAATTCTTGTATCTTTTGAGCATCATTTTTATTCATAACCCTAATAACAATATCATCAAAGCGAACTTCACTTGCAATCTTTGAAGAATGTTTAATATTATTTTGAGCCATAAAACCAAATATTCTATTAGCTGCTTCATAAATATGATTATCATCTATTGCAATATACATTTTAATTATCTTAGAAATATCAGGAACAATTGAATTATCATTTGAAAAATGGCAAAAATAACTAGATTCATCGGATACAAAAACCCGAATATTAGCCATATATTGAAAATTATTAACCCATTTCTGAAAATTATCATCTATTCTAGAACTATTATAAATAGTAATTCCCATTTTAATTAAATTTCCATAAACCATTTCACTGTCTATATTTACGCCATTAAGATAAGCCGCTTTTATTGTATTTAAAAGTTCCTCAATTTGCTTATAATCATTCATTATCTTCACCATCAAAAGGTTTATCAATTATTTTAATCTGAATCGTATTATCAAGTTGATATTTTTCCCTTAAATCATCATTATTTTCAATACTATTTTTATCAACGTTAATAGCAACTTTAATCTTTTTCCCATCAACAATTATTTCACGATAATCCATACCATCACCTTTATAATCACATTTTATCATATTTAAAGAAAAAAGATATTAATTATCTTTTATCTATATGAATTAAATTATCATTTATTTCCTCTAATGCTCTACCTATTGTTTTTTGTGACTTATATTCATTGACTGGCTTTTGTAAAAAATTAGTTTTAATCATTTGTTTACTTCTTCCAGCAGCAATATATACAAGTGCATATTTTGAATCAACAATTGTTAGTAATTTATCAATTGATGGATAAATCACGATATCACACTCCCTTATCTTATACATTAAGAATATAATAAAATAAAAATAAATACAATAGAGTTGACAACAATTAGACAATTATTTTTACACTTGTAAAAAAAAACATTATTTGTTATATTTATTATGGTGATAATATGCGTAAAGTAAAAAAAAGAAAACTAAGTTATAAAAAGACACTAAGATTACTAATTACTTTATTAATTATCGTTATCGTATTAATAAATAAAAATAATCTAATAACTCTATATCAAAGTAAGAAAACTGGATATAATTTTAATACAATTAATGTTTTTCATGAATTAGGAATATATGATGATATAAAAAAAGAAGCTTATTCAACAACCCTAGAAAACATTATTGTAACTGAATATTATAATCCAAATTATTTAACAAATTATCTCGATATCAATTACCAAGAAGATAAAGACTTTTATGAAAATATAAATAAACTAATTACTTTAGGTTATACTAGTAAAGAAATAAATGATATTTATAAAAAATTAAATCATGAAAGTATAAAAATATTAATTGATAATGATTATTTAAAAGACATAAGTAACATATTAGATTTATCATATTTTCATGAAGATAATTTAAAAAGATATTTAACATATAATAAAGAAAAAAAATTAAATTATGAAAATCTTATCACTTATGTCAACGCCAATTTAGATTATAAATATTATACTAATGTCATCGATATTGAAAACCCTGAAGATACCTCCGTCATTGTTAATAAATATCATAAATTAGCAAGTTCTTTTGTTCCAAGCGATTTGGAAACAATTAGTGATAAATGTAGCCGCGGGGTAAATAGAAAAATGCGTCATATTGCCAAAGTAGCATTTGAAGAAATGTGCGAAGCAGCCAAGAAAGATGGCATTACCATTTATTCAGGTTCAGCTTATAGATCATATGACTATCAATTAGGTCTATATAATAGATATGTTGCTGCCTATGGCTTTGATGAAGCAGAAACCTTCTCCGCTAGAGCAGGATATTCAGAGCATCAAACAGGATTAGCTACCGATATATTAAATGCAAGAATAGATTATATTAGTGCAAGTGACGCCGAATATACATGGCTTATTAATAATTCGTATAAATATGGATTTCATTTAAGATATCCAAAAGGAAAAGAAAATATTACCGGTTATATGTATGAAGAATGGCATTTCAGGTATCTAGGCACAAAAATAGCTACTGAATTACATAATTTAGATATAACATATGATGAGTATGTTGCAAGAAACTCTAATCTTAAATAGCAATCAATAGATTAAATCAAAAATAGTTATACTTCGTATAAAAGTAGTTGACAAAACACTTATGATATTATAAAATTAAATACGTAAGCGTTTTTGGAGTAGTACTCAAGAGGCTGAAGAGGCGTCCCTGCTAAGGATGTAGACCGGGTTAACTGGTGCGAGAGTTCAAATCTCTCCTACTCCGCCATAAGATAATTACTAGGAATATACTTCCTAGTTTTTATTTTATATAAAATACACTAGATAAAAACAATATTTTATAGTATAATTAAATCTAGGTGAAAAAAGTGATAACGATTAAAAACAATAAATTAATCAATTATGGTAATCGTGGAATGACTTTAGAGCAAGACATAAATCTAACTAATGATTATTATAAAGAAAAAAAAATAGCTCTTATATATAAAAAGCCTATTCCCATCAAAGTATTAAAAATAAATAGTACTAAAACAAGAATCCTAGATGCCTTTTATGAAAAAAAATCAACTTTAGACTATAGCGGCATTTATCACGAAAAATATATCGAATTTGATGCCAAAGAAACCAACAATAAAACAAGTTTACCAATTCACAATATTCACAAACATCAAATTGAACATATCAAGAATATATTGTATTATAATGGCATAACTTTTTTAATAGTTAGATTTAATTATCATAATAAAACATTTATTTTACCAGGAAAAATGTTAATAGATTTTTTAAATAAAACTGAAAGAAAATCAATTCCCTATAGTTTTTTTACAGAGAATTGCCATGAAATAAAAATAAAATATGCACCTCGATTAGATTATCTAAAAATAATTGATATTTTATAATTTATATATTATAATATAATAGAAATAGATTAAGTAAGGAAGTTGAGAAAAGTGAGAAGAGTTCGAAAGAAAAATATTCTAAATAGAATCGATGATTCAATCAACGATAAAATTGATGAATTAAAAGAAAAGAAAAAAGAAAAGAAAAAAGAAAAAAACATTTCTGAAAAGAAAAAAAATAACAGTTATAAAAAAGAAGATAACAAAATAGTTAAATCCAAAAATAAAATTGAAGCGAACAAGCATAAAGATAAAAATAAAAAAAATAAAGAAAAAAAACATCGTCGTCCATTTTGGAAAAAACTATTAACTTTTATCTTAATAATGGGGATTATTGGTGTATTAGCTGTTAGTGCATTTTTAGGATATATTGTATTAACTGCTCCTGAATTTAATGAATCAGATTTAAAAATTCAAGATCAAACTGTTGTATATGATATAAATGGAGCTGTAATTGCCAAATTAGGTTCACAAAAAAGAGAAAGTGTCTCTTATGATGATTTACCTCAAGTATTAATTGATGCAATTATAGCTACTGAAGACTCTAGATTCTTCCAACACAATGGTGTTGATTTGTTTAGATTCATTAAAGCTACTATTCAACAATTATTAGGTCAAGATGAGGCTGGTGGTGCCTCTACCCTAACAATGCAAACAGTTAAAAATAATTTAACTAAAAAAGATAGTGAAGAAAAAAGTGACACTGTCAAAGAAAAAATCAAAAAAGTTATTAGAAAATTCCAAGACGTATACTTATCAGTATTTAAAGTAGAAAAAGAATATTCTAAAGAAGAAATATTAGAAATGTATGTCAATGATAACTATTTAGGTGGTTCATACTATGGTGTTGAAGAAGCAAGTAAATACTATTTTAACAAATCAGTATCAGATATTACCCTACCAGAAGCAGCTGTCATTGCTGGATTATTTCAACTTCCAGGAAAAAATAATCCATATAACAATCCAGAAGGAGCTACTAAAAGAAGAAGTTTAGTTCTCCAATACATGGTAAATCATGGTTATATTACTAAAGAAGAAAAAGCCTTAGCTGAAAAAATATCTGTTGAAAGTCTACTTGCAGGTAATAAATCAGAAGAAACTGCATATCAAGGATATATTGATACAGTTGTCGCTGAAATTGAAGAAAAAACAGGTGACAATCCATACAAAGTACCAATGAAAATTTATACAACTATGGAAAAAAGTATTCAAGATGGTATAAATAATGTTTTAAAATCAAATGATAAAAGTATCTGGAAAGATGAAAAAGTTCAAGGTGGAATTGCAATAGTTAATGCTGAAACTGGTGCAATTGCAGCAGTTGGTGCTGGAAGAAATAAAACTGGCGAAAGACAATTTAATTATGCTACTCAAGCCTACCGTCAACCAGGTTCTACATCTAAACCAATTTTTGATTACGGACCTGCAATTGAATATTTAAATTATTCAACATTTACTCAAGTATTAGATGAAAAATGGTCATACACTAATGGTCCAAATGTTAATAACTGGGATGGTGGATATCATGGTTTACGTTCAATCAGATATCACCTACAAGTATCAAGAAATGTTCCAGCTCTTAAAACATTCCAAGCCGTAGGCCCTAAGAATAGTCAGAAATTTGCCAGTGCACTTGGCTTAGATGTTGCTTTAAATTCAAGCAGTGAAAACTATCATGTCTATGAAGATGGTTCAGATAATGCAATTAACGAAGCATACTCTATTGGTGGAGCTTCTAAAGGCTTTACTCCATTAGATATGGCTACAGCCTATGCATGCTTCGCTAACGGAGGTTACTACATTGAACCACATACAGTAACCAAAATTATTTATCGTGATACTAATGAAGAAAAAGAATTTAAATATACAAAAGAAAGAGTTATGAAAGACTCAACTGCATATATAATGAATAACATTCTAGAATCAGCCGTTACCGGTGGATTTAATGGTGGTGCCAATGTTGCTGGCTCACATGTTGCTGCTAAAACAGGTACATCAAATTTCCCAGATGCCATAATGGAAAAATATCGTCTACCAGGTGGCGCCGTAAATGATTTATGGACTGTTGCTTATACATCAAAATATTCAATTGCTGTTTGGTATGGTTATGATAATGTTGATTCTAAATATTATAACGATTGGGGCGGTTATAAAGATAATTTAACTCGTGCTGTTATGCAATATATTCCTAAAGATACCAAAGGATGGTCAATGCCAAGCTCTGTTATTGCGACAACTGTTGAAAAAGAAACTGTTCCTGCTGCTCTTCCTAGCGAGTATACTCCAAACGATATGAAAGAACTTGGCTTCTTTGTAAGAGGAACACAACCTACTGAAGTATCTGAAAGGTATCAAAGATTACCAAATGTAACCAATGTTAAAAACTCAAAGATGGGTAACAAAGTTACTATTTCATGGGATTATTCAACTCCAAAAGTATTAACTAAATCATACTTAGAAAGCTACTTCAACAAATCAACTTTTGGAAATAGCAAAGCTGCTATGGTAGCTTCTAGAATGAAATATAATACCAATACCCTAGGTGACATTGTTTTCGGTATTTATAAAAAGGATACCAGTGGAACATTAACTTTAGTTGAATACGTAAACGAAAATACGTATACATATCAAGGCTATGGTGATACAACACTAGTTATTAAAGCTGAACATAAAAAGTTTAAAAACAATGCAAGTACCGGAACTGAAATTCAATTAACTCTAGATGAATTAAAAATTGAAGATTTAACAGCTACATTTAATGGTAGTGCCACTCCACGAGTTCAAGTAAGAACCTATGAAGAAACCGGCTTTAAAAATATAATGTATGGTAATCTAGACGTAACAACTACTGCAACCATTAAATATCAAGTATCTGGAGATACAAATATATACACATCAAAACAAGATTTAGAAAAATATGTTAACACATTAGCTCCAGGTAATTATACAATAACATATACCATTAATTATATGAATTTAAAAGAAATAACTAAAACAAGAAGTTTAACCTTAATTAGTTAAAAAAATGCTGATATTATTCAGCATTTTTTATTATCTCATAATTATTTAATAATAATGAATTATCTTTATCCATTTGTAATGCTCTCTCAATAAAATATAATGATATGTCATTTATTCCTAAATAAAAGTATGCAACACTTAATAAATAATATGGCGTATAATCCCAACTAAATTCTTCATTTATATATGTCTTTTGATGTGATTTAATTTTAAGTGCTAATGTAACATATTTAATTACATCAATATAATTGTGCATTTTATCCAAAAGTATTGCATATTCAATATATCCATCTCTTAAATATGGTGCCTCATCAATAGCTTTTAAATACCATATTATAGCCTCATCATACCTATCTAAGTTTACATAACTTCTAGCAATAAATCGCATTGAAGCAGCTCTCTCATCTTTCCACACCGCTTTTTTTAGTTTCAAATGTTTTATTAAAGTATCAATTGCTAATTCCCATTTTTGATAATACATATATTCCCTACCTAAATAATGCATATTGCGATCATCTTCAGGATCCTCCTTAACTGATAATTCTAATAACTCTAAGTAACTTCCCCTACTTTTATTTGAATCAGGATAATGATTTAAAAATATCTCATCAGACGTAACAATTTTTTCAATTCCAAAATCATATGTTAAAATTTCATGCACTGGATGCGTCCAACGATACCCCAAACGTTTATGTGTCTTCTCATAATAAAATGTAACTACAGGCTTATCATTTACAATCTTCCAGTTATAAAGATGTCTAAGTCTTGTCGTATCATCTTGCCACACTTCTTCCATTTTCTTACGCCAACCTTTAACAAATCGCTCATCAAAGTCAATACAAACGCATATATCTGTATCTAATGGTACCATTTCCAACGATTTATTTCTGGCAACATCAAATCGCCATGGAATAATCTTCTCAGATTTAACAAAAACTCCCCTATCATTTAAATATTTAACCGTATTGTCAGTACTACCAGTATCAAGAACATATATCTCATCTGCTTCAGAAACCGATTCATACCAACCAGCAACATTATCTTCTTCATTCTTACATATTGCATAGACACATACCTTATATTTATATTTCATATATCCTCCCATTTTAATCTATTTATCAATTTTAAAAAATATACTAAAATAAAGCTAGTAATTAAATTAAAAGAAAACATACGCATATTGAATCATATGGTATTATAACTATCGATAAACAAATCATTCTAATAAAAAAACTAGAGTTAGATATACTATAATATTTAAAACAATACCACAATTTACCATAATCTTTTTATAATTCCTCGGTATTCATTTCGTATAATGTTATCAGATTGGAAGTGATATATGAAGAAAAAATAAAAATATGATATAATTTAAGTGGAGGTAATATTATGAAATACACAATCGTTTTAGTTGAAGATGAGAAAAGTCTTAATAATATAATTAAAACATACTTAGAAAATGCCGGTTACAACGTAATATCCTTTTATAACGGTACTGATGCAATTAATAACATCGATATTGAAGCCCATTTATGGATACTTGATATTATGTTACCTGATGATATAAATGGCTATGATATTATCAAAAAAATCCGTGAAAAAAATGAAATTATGCCAGTAATCTTTACATCAGCCAGAGATAAAGACTTAGATAAAATAATCGGATTAGAATTAGGAAGTGATGATTATTTAACAAAGCCATATTCCCCAAAAGAACTAGTTTTAAGAGTAAACAATATTATTAAAAGAGTCTATTCAAGTGATATGTCTAAAATAAAATATAATAACTATACTATTGATTTAGAAAAAAGAATAGTTCTCGATAATGATAAAGAAGTTAATTTAACTACATTAGAATTTGATTTATTAAAAATGTTTTTAACTAACAAAAATAAATCATTTTCAAGGGATGATATATTAACAATTATTTGGGGAGAAAACTATTTTGGAACCGATCGTGTTGTCGATGATTTAATAAGAAGATTAAGAAAGAAATTGCCTAACTTAAATATTAATACTATGTATGGCTATGGATACAGGTTGACATGAAAAAATTATCCTTAACAAAGCAATTAATATCTTTAACAATTATAATTGTCGGCATCATATTCATAGCATTAGGTATCATTTTACCTAAAGAATTATTACCAATATATGAAGAAAATATTTATAATAAATTAAAAGAGCCATTATTCTTTATTAATACATCAGATGATATTTACGATGAAAATAATGGCAGAGATAATGATATAGCATATATTTATGTTATTAATGACAATATGATTGCTTCATATAATGTTGATAATGTTATTCCAAGTTTTAATAATATAATTTTAAAATATACCAATAATTTTCATGGTAAAATAATTTACAAAAACAAAACCTATTATTACTATAAAAGATATGTTGATAAAAATAGATATATAATTTCATTAACAAACGACAACTACTTAAATGAAATGAAAAAAGATGTTTTACACACTATTCTTATCGTAACAGGGCTATCCTTTACATTAAGTTCATTGATATTATTATTATGGTCTAATAATCTTGTTAATAGTATTATAATTCTAAAAAAGAAAATTAAAAACATTGATAATTATGACTACAATATTAAATTAAATCATACCTTCGATGATGAAATAGCATCATTAAATGAATCGATTGAATCAATGAAAAATTATCTTAAAAATAATGAATTATATAAAAATCAAACATATCAAAATATATCCCATGATTTTAAAACGCCAATTATGGTAATTAAATCATACATTGAAGCCACAGAAGATGGAATTGAAACAAAAGAAAAGAGTTTAGAAATAATTAAAGAACAAACTGAAATATTAGAAAATAAAGTACACTCCTTATTATATTTAAATAAATTAAACTATCTGAAAGAAAATAAAGAAAACCTAAACTCTAAAACAAACATATCTAAGATAATTAACTCATCAGTAAAAAAATTTAAAGTAATCAGGCCGGAATTAACCTTTAAAGTAAGTACTGACGAAAAATTAATTGTACGCGGAACAGAAGATATGTGGGAAGCTATTATTGACAATCTTTTAAATAATTTCATGCGTTATGCTAAAAAAGAAATAAAAATTACTGCTAAAAATAAAAAAATAATTCTCTTTAATGATGGAGAGCAAATCAATCCATTGGTATTAGATAACATATTTACTCCTTACAAAAAAGGCATAAATGGCATGTTTGGTTTTGGTTTATCAATAGTTAAAAAAACACTCCAAGTTCTTAACTATGATATTACCGTAGAAAATATAAAAAACGGCGTAAATTTTATAATAAAATAGGATTATATATCCTATTTTATTTATGTAGATTGACACCCAAACATTTTTATGTTATAATTTCATATGCAATGGGGTCGTCTTGGCTTCGACAGGAATATAAGTCTCTATTTTGCAGACCGAATGTCCACGTTAAGGATAAAACAAAAATAACTGGAAACAGAAATTTAGCAGTTGCATACGCTTAATTTAGCGGCAACTACTTCTCTACTACTTTTGCTTACGAGTGGTAAAAGAAGTTCATATAGTAAGCTATAATGTATTTAATTTCTATAGAATACATCGAATCTTATAGAATAGTAAATATTACTTTTGTTAATTTATAAGATATTTATGAATTTTTAAAATTAACTATGTCTGTAGATAAATACTGTACGAATATTTTTGGACAGGGGTTCAACTCCCCTCGACTCCACCAGTGACGAATCTGTTCGAACTATTCGAACTTTAAATATATGAACAATCTAAAAAAAGATTGTTTTTCTTTTTTCAGTCAGTATTTTGATACCTGTGTCAAAATACCTAAGGGGTTAATATTTTTCCATAACAAAATATTTTTGCAATATTTTTGCAATATATAAAAAAATTATGATATAATACAAACTCAAGAAACGAGGAATTAGCATGTCAATTTATAACAAATTTAGTGATATAACTAAAGAATATGATAATAAGCTGTATGTTGTTTTTAAAGAAATAATTGATCAAGCTA
>CAMOMI010000015.1 GCA_946619755.1 uncultured Clostridia bacterium | reverse complement strand
AGCCTCCCAAAAAGAATAAAAAGGGGTTGGCTAGTGTGATACTAGCACCAATTCGCCTAAGAAATTTGAATTGGTGATTAATATACTAACCGAAAAGGCTTTTTTTGTCAATAGTAAAATTAAAAAAATGTCAAAAAAGATTAAAAATATTGAAAATAAGAGATATATATGGTATCCTTTATATAGAGTAGAGGTACTAGATATGAATAAAAATGTTATGAATAATGGAGTATTATTAGTTATAGTAGTTGTCTTAGCAAGCTTAGGAATTGCTGGGGGAACTTATGCTCTTTTAACGTATCAAATGAATATTACTAATAATAGTTATAATACAATGACACATTGTTTAATAGTTAATTATACTGATAATACTGATCAGATAACTGGAACTTTGTTTCCATCAGCAGTGCCTGTGAAGGGTTTATCTGGAAGTGTTAGTTTAAAAATTGATCCTTCATGTAATATTAATGGTAAAGGTAGTATAAAACTACATATAAATAGTACTACTAGTTCGGCATTGATGTCTGCAGCATCATCACATTGTGAAAGTAGAAATACAAATGAGACTCTTAGTCAGTATAATAATAAAACTGATTGTGAGAATAATAATGGTAAATGGATAGATATTCCAACATCATATTGTGAGGATAAAAATACATATGCAGCATTGAAAGATTATAAAACCGAGAGTACTTGTACTAGTAATGGTGGAAAGTGGACAACAGGAGCTAGTCCGCTTAAATATGCATTATATGATGGAAATAATACAAATAATAATCCAATTGCTAAAGGATATATTGAGAGTAGTAATATAAATGGCGAAATGGTTATATATAATAATTTTCCAGTAACTAAGACACAAAAGAGTTATTATTTATATATATGGTTAGATGGAACATTAACTAGTAATGTGCATACGAATTTACAATTTTCTGGATATGTTCCAGTGGAAGTAGTTCAAGACCTTAATAAAAATTAGATATAATAATTATTTATATGAATTAGTAGAATATTATATAGAAAACACATGTAGTGTTTTCTTTTCTTTATTTATATTAAGAAATATGTTAAAATATAGAAAAAGAAAGTTATTGATGGGAGATGAATTATGAAAAATGTTGTTGTTATAGGTGGGGGTACAGGATTATCAACATTGCTTAGAGGACTTAAACTATTTCCAATGAATATTACTGCTATTGTAACTGTCGCTGATGATGGATCATCTTCAGGGAGACTTAGAGAAGAATTTAATACCCCAGCGGTAGGAGATTTGCGTAATGTTTTGGTATCCTTATCAGAAGTAGAACCTTTAGTTGAAGATTTACTTCAATATAGATTTAATACATATAGTGATTTAGATAAACATGCTATGGGTAATTTATTACTTACAGCAATGTATAATATTACGGGTAGTTTAACAGAATCATTAGAATCTTTATCTAAAATATTTAATATTAAAGGTAAAGTATTGCCAATTACTGAAGATAAGGCTGTTTTAGTAGCTCATACAACAGATGGAAAGACTATCGAAGGAGAGAGTAAAATTACTAAGGCAGGAAAGCATATTAAAAAGATTGAATATAAGAATAAAGTAAGAGTTACACCTCAAGTATTAGATGCTGTTAAAAATGCTGATTTGATAATTGTAGGAATTGGTAGTTTGTATACAAGTATTATTCCTAATTTGCTTCCAAAAGAAATGAAAAAAGCTTTAATGAACGCTAAGGCGAAGAAAATGTATATCTGTAATATTATGAGTGAACATGGGGAAACGGACGATTACAATGTATCTGATTGTGTTAAACAGATAAATAAATATGTTGGAAAAAATTTTATCAATGTTGTTCTTGCAAATAAGAAACGTGTACCAGATGAAATACTTGAACTATATAAAGAAGAAAAAGCAAAACAAATTATGCTAGATAAAGAAGAAGTTAAGAAAATGGGCGTTGAATTAATTGCGGCTGATTTATTATATATTAAAAATAATCAGGCAAGACATGATTATATTAAGACGGCTTTGGAAGTATTTAGATATTTAACAAAGGAGTGATAGAATGAGTTTTTCGACTGATATAAAAAATGAAGTTACAAGATTAGATTCTTCAAAAGAAGAACTTATTTCAGAATTATCAGCCATTGTTAGAAATAGTGCTATTATTGATAATAATATTACAATTTATATTGAAAATAATAGTGTTGCTAGAAGAATATTTAAATTATTTAAGAATGTTTATGATATAACACCAATTATTACAGTAAGAAAAAAATACTTTAATAATGGATTTAGTTATATCTTAACAATTAAAAATAATAGAGATATAATCTTAGATGATTTATCAATTATTAAAAATAATGAATATTTAGATATTCCAATGGATTATATATATAGTGATGAAGATTTGGTTAGAGCATACCTTAGGGGATTATTCTTAGTTACGGGAAGTGTTAATGATCCTAAAACTAGTAAGTATCATTTAGAATTTCTAGTTGATGGACTCGAATATGCAAATTTTATTTCAAAACTATTAAATGAAAATGATTTAAATAGTAAGATTATTAAAAGAGAAAAGAAATACATGGTCTATGTGAAAGAAGCAGAGAAGATTAGTGATTTTCTAAGAGTAATAAAAGCTTATAATGGTGTAATGTATTTTGAAGATATAAGAATATATAGAGATCATAAGAATATGACAAATAGACTTAATAATTGCGAACAAGCTAATATGGATAAGATATTTTTAACAGCAAGTAGTCAAATTAGAGATATTAATAAATTGAAAGAATATGATATGTATGATTTACTTGATGAAAAGATTAAGATAGTTATGGATTATAGAGTAAAATATCCTGAAGCTAGTTTGGGAGAACTTAGTGAAATAATTAGCAATGAAACCGGTAATAAAATTACTAAGTCAGGACTTAATCATCGTTTTAGAAAAATAAGAGATATGGCTAGTAATATTGAAAATAAATAAAGAAGAAACCTATAATTAGTTATTTATAGGTTTTAAAATTTATAATAAAAAATAATATTGTTTAATAATAATATTCTTTATATGGTATAATAAATTTTAGAATAGTTAAGTGAATTATGTTATTTCGTATTAAGATAATAATAGTTATCTTATTATCTTTAGGTTATTCTGCTTTTTCAGCTGATTTAAAAGTTAGGGATTTATTAGCAACGATCAGAATATAATTCTGATGATAAAGGCAAAACGGATTCAATTAATGGAACAATTGATGAAATGGAGGCTAATTCACAAATAATAAATGCTATTCAAAATGTAGATAGTGATACTTATAAAATATCATATTTAGAAATTGTAGAATAGAATATATTTAAATGATTGATTATTAAATAAAAAAATGCTATAATTAGTTTGTTAACAAGTAATTAGTATTAAGAATAAAGAAGTAGTTATTACATAATATTTTAAGAGAGTAACTGTTAGGTGTGAAGTTATATATTAGTAATAATGAATTACATATTTTTAGCTAACCGGGTAGAACCGTTATAAAAGTAAGTGAATAAAAGGATGGTACCGTCAGTAAATGACTCCTTTGTGGTACTATTCTTTTCTTTAATTTTAATACTTTAAGAAGGGAATGATTTTTATGACATGTTATGAAGATTTAAAATGGAGAGGACTTATACAAGATATTAGTGATGAGAAGTTAATTGATAAACTTAATAATGAAAAGTTAACTTTTTATATTGGTACGGATCCAACAGCTGATAGTATGCATATTGGACATTATTCATCATTTTTAATAAGTAAAAGATTAGCAAAATATGGTCATAGACCACTACTTTTAGTTGGGGGAGCAACGGGACTTATTGGTGATCCTAAACCAACAGCTGAAAGGCCAATGATAAGTAAGGAAGAAGTAGAACATAATTTTAAGGGATTAAAAAAACAGGCAGAAGAAATATTTGGCTTTGAAGTAGTTAATAATTATGATTGGACAAAAGATATTAATGTAATAGATTTTTTAAGAGACTATGGTAAATACTTTAATGTAGGCTATATGCTTGGAAAAGATAAAGTAAGAAGTAGAATGGAATCTGGTATTACTTATGCTGAGTTTTCATATATGATTTTACAAGCACTTGATTTTATGTATTTATATGAACACTATAATTGTGAACTTCAAGTAGCTGGATCTGATCAATGGGGTAATATTACTTCAGGAATTGAACTTGTAAGAAAGAAACTTGGAAAAGAAATATATGGAATGGTTATGCCACTTGTAACGGACTCTAATGGAGTAAAGTTTGGTAAGACTGAAGGAAATGCTTTGTGGTTAGATAAAAATAAGACAAGTAGTTATCAATTATATCAGTATTTAATTAATTTAGAAGATAGTATGATTATTAGTTACTTAAAGATGCTTACTTTCTTATCTAAAGAAGAAATAGAAGAATTAGAAAAGAAAAATAAAGAGCATCCAGAATTAAGGGAAGCTCATAAGGCGTTAGCTAAAGAAATTATTACTGATTTACATGGTGAAGAATGTTACAAGAAGGCAGTTATGATGAGCGAAGCTTTATTTACAGGTAAATTTAGTGAGTTAGACAAAAGTGAAATAGAAGAATTATTTAAAGATTATGAAAAAGAAAAAGTAGCTGTAGGAACTAATATTCTTGATTTACTTATTAATATAAAAGCAGCAAGTAGTAAAAGAGAAGCAAGAGAATTTGTAACTGGTAATGCCATTAGTATTAATGGGGATAAAGTTACTGATTTAGAATATATAATTAATGATAAAGATTTTATTGATGGAACATATATTATAATTCGTCGTGGAAAGAAAAATTATTATATAGGAATGAAGGGGTAGATTATGGCGTTTGGCGATAGAAGAGATGGAAAAAGAGTAAGAGATATTCATGGAATGCAAAATATCTTGATTGATTTTAAGCCTAATAGATGTGATTCAGCTGTATATATGAATCATACGATTGATATGACTAATTTTGTAAAGTTTATTAATAAAAAGAAGGAAGATATTGAAGGACTTACATTTTATCATGGAATTGTTGATGTAATGGCTAAAACAATTTATTCAAGACCTTATATGAATAGATTTATTGCTGGTAGGACAATGTATATGCATAATGATGTATCTTTAGCACAGACAATTAAAGTAGAGTTTAATGATACGTCTATGGAGGCTTTAATGGTTATTAAGGTTGATCCGGAAGATACTTTGGTTGATATTTCTAGAAAAACCAAAGAAAAAGTAGATAAGATAAGACAGAAAAAAATGGAAAGTAAAGGAAATGCTAATGGGGCAGCTGATATGTTAGGTAAGATGCCTAAATTTATAAGAATACCAGTTGTAGGAATACTAAAATGGTTAGATAAGCATGGTTGGCTTCCTAAAAGTTTGATGGATGATAATTTGTATTATTCAAGTGCTATTTTATCTAATATTGGTACGTTTAAAGTTGGGGCAATTTATCATAATTTAACTAATTTTGGTACTGCATCTTCTTTAATTACTTTTGGTGAAATTAAAGAAGTCGACGGAAGATGGTATATGGAAATGGGAGCTACAATTGATGAGAGAATTGCGGATGGTTTCTATTTCTGTAAGGCTTTAAAGTTAATTGAATATATGTTTGAAACTCCTGAATTAATGATGAAGCCAGCGGGTGAAAAGGTTAAATACCCTGAAAATAGGAAATAATTATGATAAGTGTTTTAAAAAGATTATTTCAAAGATTAAGTAGAATTTATTATAAAATTACTAATAGAGCTCCTTGGTATAAGTATTATGGCAAAAATAATAAAATTAATTATCCTGATTTAACAATATATGAGCTTATTGAAAAAACAGCAAAATCATATCCATCCTATTATGCATATGAGTATTATGGAAAGAAAGTTACCTATAGTGAATTTATAAGTAAAATAAAAAAGACGGCTAGTGCTTTGATAGAACTTGGAGTTAAAGAAGGAGACAGAGTAACTATATGTATGCCGAATACACCAGTTGCTATAATTACTTTTTATGCAGTTAATATGATTGGAGCAATATCTAGTATGGTGCATCCATTATCTAGCAAGAATGAAATAGAATTTTATTTAAATGAATCTAATAGTAAATATATTTTAACAATCGATTTAGTTTATGATAAAGTAGCTGATATTATCGATAAAACTTCAGTTGAAAAAGTAATTGTATCTTCGATTTCAGATGATATGAGTAAAATTAAGTATGCTTTATATTGGCTTTTTAATGGAAGAAAAAACAAAATTGTAAAAGATGATAAAGCAATATTTTATAAAGAATTGTTGAATTTAGGTATAGACTTTAAAGAATTCAAAAGTGTTAAGAAGAATAAAAATGACGAAGCGGTTATTTTATATAGTGGGGGAACAACAGGTGAACCTAAAGGAATTGTTTTATCAAATTTAAATTTTAATGCGTTAGCGATGCAGTTACAGATGGCTATTACTAGTGATTTAGCTAAGCCAGGTGGATCTAATTTAGCAATATTACCGATTTTTCATGGGTTTGGATTGGGAGTATCAATTCATACAGGATTATATATTGGAATTAAAATTGTTTTAGTACCAGATTTTAGTCCAAGAAAATTTGGTAATCTACTTAAAAAATATAATCCTAATTTCTTAATTGGAGTACCTACTTTATATGAGGCACTACTTAAGACTAGACTTGGAAAGAATGATTTATCTCACCTAACTTGTGCAGTTAGTGGTGGTGACGTTATGTTACCAGAATTTAAAAAGGAAATAGATAGATATTTAAAAGAACATGGTGCTAAAACTGAACTTAGATGTGGATATGGTTTAACTGAATGTACAGGGGCTTGCGTTTTAAATCCGAAAGGTGAGTATCGTGATAATAGTGTTGGAGTACCTTTACCAGATATGGCTTTTAAAATAGTTAAAATTGGCACTACTAAAGAAGCTGATGTTATGGAAGATGGAGAAATATGTGTTAGTGGGCCAACAGTTATGAAGGAGTATCTTAATCATCAGGAAGAAACGGATAGGGTAAAAGTAAAACATAATGATGGTAAAATTTGGCTTCATACTGGTGATATTGGATGTATGGATCCTGATGGTTTTGTTTATTATAAACAAAGACTAAAAAGGATGATTGTATCGTCAGGCTATAATATATATCCAAGTTATATAGAAAATATTATTAAACAAAATAAATATGTTGATACATGTGTTGTGATTGGAATACCACATCCATATAAAAAACAGGTAGCTAAAGCATATATTGTGTTAAAAAATAATATTAAGGCTACTGCAAATATAAAGAAAGAGATAAAAAAATATTGTGAGGATAATTTAGTTAGATATTCTTGGCCATATGAATATGAATATCGTAATGAATTACCAAAAACTTTAGTTGGAAAAGTGGCATATCGTCGCTTAGAAGGAGACGGTGAGAAATAAAATGGAAATATTAGATGGAAAGAAAATTAAAAATGAAATATTAGATGAACTTTGTAATGAAGTAAAAAATATGTCTGAAAAGCCATCATTAGCGGTTATTCAAGTTGGTGATAATGAGGCTAGTAATATTTATATAAAACAAAAAGAAAAAATGGCTCAATATGTAGGTTATCAATTTCATCATATTAGATTAGAAGATAATATTACTGAAGAAGAATTACTTAATGAAATAGATAAGTTAAATAAAGATATAAATATTCATGGTATTCTTGTTCAGATGCCACTTCCTAGTCATATTAACACTAATAAAGTACAAAATGCGGTTATTCCAGAAAAAGATGTCGATGGACTTAGTGATATGAATGCTGGAATGCTATTTCATGGGAAAGACGCTTTGTTTTCTTGTACGCCTTATGGTGTAATGGAATTATTAAAAAGATATAATATTAATGTAGAGGGAAAACATGCGGTAGTTGTTGGCAGAAGTAATTTGGTAGGAAAACCGATGAGCATAATGTTAACAAATGCTGGTGCTACGGTTACGTTATGTCACTCGAAGACAAAAGATTTAGCTAAATATATGCGAGACGCTGATATTTTAGTTGTTACTGTGGGTAAACCAAAATTTGTAACTGAAGATATGGTAAGGTCTCAAACTATAGTTATTGATGTTGGTATTACTAGATTAGAAAGTGGGCTTTGTGGTGATGTTGATTACGAAAATGTTAAAGATAAATGTACATATATTACACCAGTACCAGGTGGAGTTGGACCAATGACAGTGGCAATGCTTGGGAAAAATGTATTAAAGGCATATAAAATGCAAAGGAAATAAAGATAATGTTTTATGATATATGTTATTATTTTATATTATTTATAATTTATTCATTTATTGGTTGGATTGTCGATATAGTTGATGTATATTACAACTATAAAAAGGTGGTTAATAGAGGCTTTTTAATTGGACCATATTGCCCAATATATGGAGTAGGGGTATTATTAATAATCTTTTTACTTCATAATTATACCGATAATGTATTAGTTTTGTTTATTTTAGCTAGTTCAATATGTATGGTACTAGAATATTTAACTAGTTATATTATGGAGAAAATGTTTAATGCCAGATGGTGGGATTATAGCGATAAAAAATTTAATATTAATGGTCGAATTTGTTTAGAGACGACAATTCCGTTTGGTCTTGGAGCAATGCTTGTTATGTATATTGTTAATCCTTTTTTAACAGGAATACTAAATAAATTTTCATATATGGCAATACTTGTTTTGGGTATTACTTTGATGATTATTTTTATTACTGATGTAATAATATCATTTTCTGTTATAAGTAGAATTAGTGATATTGATATGAGTAAGTTTAAAGATGATACGGAAGAAATAAATAAGAAGATTAAAGAATATTTGAAAAAAACATCGCCACTTATGAAAAGACTTATTGAATCTTTTCCAGATGTAAATATTAAAATTAAAGAATTGAAAAAACGATTTGATAAAAAAAGGCAAAAAATTGTCAAGAAAATTAAAAACTATAAATAGAATTTTTATGAAAGAACTTGACGAAAAGAAAGAATTGTTTTATATATATTATTCGTATGGTGAAACACTTGGTACTAATTGCTCTAGGTTTATTGATTCAAGTTATGTATTAGATTCTAGATCTAATACTTGTAAACCAAAAAGTTCAAGTAATACTGATTATACAACTCCTGAAAATCCTGGTGGAACTAATAATGACAATTCTAGCAGTGATTCTTCACAGGCTACAGAACCAAGTGAGGAAACGCCAAGTGATCCTACACCAAGCCAACCTATGTCTAACAATCCTCAAACGGGTACTGTGGGTATAATTGTAGTTTGGTTAGTTGGATTATTATCAATCGTATATGCTCTTTGGTATTTCAAGAAAAATACTTCAAATAGTTAATATAAGCAATGGATACATTGCTTTTTTTGTTAAGTATATTATTTTACATATTGACTTTTCTTTAATTATTATGATATATTTATTTGGACGGCTAATGATTTTGTTTGATAGATAACGTTTTTTTGGAAAAAAGAAGCGTTTTTTTGCGTTGTATGGAGGTGTATTTTGGAATTATCTAGAAAAGAGGTATGTCTTGAAGAAAAAAGACTTGAAGATACAACTAATCTTATACGCAGTAAGATTAGTGTATTGGGTCAAGAATTATATGACAGGGAGGATAAAGTACTTGAGTTTAAAAAGTTCATGTGGGATAGTCGGAGCGATATGGACGGTGCTGAATTAAAAACGATGATGTCTGATAACGATTTAGAAATACGTATGATGATGAACAAGGGTGAGTATCTACAAAAACTATTTAAGATTCAGAATAATCCATATTTTGGAAGAATTGTCTTTAGAAACGATGATGGGGTTGATGATGTTTACATTGGAATTACACATGTTACTGACGATAATAATAATTATTATGTTCATGATTGGCGTAGCCCAATATGTAATTTGTTTTACGATTATGAAGTAGGGAATGCAAATTATTTGGCTCCAATGGGAAGAATATATGGTGATATTACTTTAAAGAGACAATATACGATAAAAGATGGTAAATTACTACATATTTTTGATAATAATATTAACATCGATGATGAATTATTACAAGAAGTACTTGCTAGTGAATCATCTGATAAAATGAAAAATATTGTTAATACTATACAGGCGGAACAAAATAGAGTTATTAGAAATACCGATGATAAAAACCTAATTGTTCAAGGAATTGCAGGATCTGGTAAAACAAGTGTCGCATTACATAGAATTGCTTTTTTGCTATATAAAATTAAAGATTTAAGTTCCAATAATGTTTTAATTTTTTCACCAAATAAGGTTTTTTCAGAATATATATCAAATGTTTTACCAGAACTAGGTGAAAATAATACTATGAGTACAACAATTAATGATTTTTTAGATATGGAGATTAAAGAGTTTAAAAAAGTTGAAACATTTACAGCTTTCATTGAAAGAAGTTATATTAGTAATAGTGATTTTGAATTTATTAAATATAAACAAAGTGATAAAGTTTACTTGGATATTGATAAATATATTGATGATATAACTAGTAAATTAATATTTGTTGATGATTTATTTACAAGAGATTATAGTTATACAGTAAATGAACTTAATTATATGTTAAGAGATAGATATAGTAAATTTCCAATTAGTGAGCGACTTAAGTTTATGGCTGATAAGATTAGTGAGAATAATTTTAATGGAAATTTAGGTAAAAGTAAAAAGATACTTAAAGAATTAAAGGATAGATTAAATATTAAACTGGATTTACTTACTACATATATAAATTTCTTTAAAAGTGAATATAGTGAATATAAAAGAGATATATCAGCAATTAGTGATAATAAAAATATGTTAAATTATGATGATGCTTGTCTATATGTCTATATGAAATGCAAGTTATTTGGATATAACTATAATACATGGGTTAAAGAAATTGTTATTGATGAAGCTCAAGATTATTCACTCGGTCAAATAAAACTTATTAGTAAAATATTTAAAAATGCTAGTTATACAATATTGGGAGATATTAATCAGACAATTAATCCATATTACAAATATGATAGTTTGGAAGAATTAACAAAAGTACTTGATAGTTCTAAATATATTGAACTTACTAAAACTTATCGTTCAACCGAAGAGATTATTAACTATAGTAACAGAGTGTTAGGTTTAGAGCATGTTAGTGCCATAAGGAGAAATAAGAGTGAACCCGTAATTGAAGTTAGTGAAGATGATTTAAACAAGCAGCTTAGACAAAATATTTATGAATGTAAAAAGAATGGTAAAAGTATAGCGATTATTACTAAAAATCAGATGGAATGTGATAAAGTATATGATTTGTTAAGAGACTTAGGTATTTCAAAACTAGATAACAATAGTAAAAAGTTTAATCGTGATTTTATTGTTGTACCAGTATATATGGCTAAAGGATTAGAGTTTGATAGCGTTATTATCTATACAGATAAAGATAATAAGTATACGTTGGATGAGAAATACTTATATTATGTAGCAATTACAAGAGCTCAACATAAATTAATTATATATAATCAATAGAAAATAGTTAGTTTATTATGGGTAGATATTTTAGATTATCATTTTGGTAAAAGTAAATATTTACTTATTAAAAATAATTGATTAAAATTAAAAGTGGTGTTATAATTTACTTAGTTGATGAATGCGATGACGGGCTTGGAAACCTAACAGCAATGTATTTTGAGGGATTCTTAGGAATAAATAAAGTGGAACCGCGGCTAATAGTCGTCTTTATGTTTTTAAGAGTTCTTTTTGTTTTTAGGGGGATATATATGAAAAATATTGATATGATGATTAAATGTCGGGCAATATTTTTATATGATATTGCTACAATATATGAAACTGCTGAAGTAATATTTGATGATAGATTTAAAAAATTATTGCATGGCTTTTTAGAGACTTATATAGAAGAATATTATACATATTTTGATTTGATATATAATTTTTGCTTGGAAGATGGCAAGTTATGTATAAATGAAGAAGATTATTACGAAAGGGAATTGCTTAAGTATTTAAAATACTTTGATAATTCTAATTATAATAGAATTAAAAAATTATATGATGAAGTTGGTAATTATAAAGTATCATTACTAAGTACATTAGCACAATTATTTGATATGTATGTTAGAGAGATATATGATATGAATGTAAATAGAAAAATTAAAAGTTAAAGGAGAGAGAAAGATGAAAGAAGAAATTAAAATGCAAGATATGGTTAATTATTGTAAACAATATGGCTTTATATTTCAAGGAAGTGAAATATATGGTGGACTTGCAAATACATGGGATTATGGTCCACTTGGAAGTAGACTAAAAAATAATATTAAAGATGCTTGGAGAAAGAGATTTATTCAAGAGAGAAAGAATGCTTATGAAGTTGATGCAGATATATTGATGCATCCAAGAGTCTGGGAGGCATCAGGACATGTAGCGAGTTTTTCAGATCCTTTGGTGGACTGTCGTGAATGTAAGACAAGACATAGGGTAGATAATTTGATTAATGATTATACCAATAGCTCAATTGGTGATGGTATGACCAAGGAAGAGATGATGAATTATCTTAAAGAGAATAAAGTTCCATGCCCAAAGTGTGGAAAATCTAATTTTACTGATATTAGAGAGTTTAATTTAATGTTTCAAACATATCGTGGAGTTACTAACGATAGTAAAAATATTATTTATTTAAGACCAGAAAATGCTCAAGGAGAATATGTTAATTTTTTAAATGTACAAAGATCAATGAGAGCTAAATTACCTTTTAGTATTGGACAAATTGGTAAAGCTTTTAGAAATGAGATAACACCAGGTAATTTTACTTTTAGAACAATTGAATTTGAACAAATGGAATATCAGACTTTCTGTAAGCAAGGTAATGATATGGAAATTTATGAGTATTTTAAAAATTATGGTAAAAGATTTTATATGGATTTAGGCATTCCAGAAGATAAATTAAGATTTCACGATCATGAAAAGTTAGCTCATTATGCCAAAGCAGCATGTGATATTGAGTATTTGTTTCCATTTGGTTGGGGAGAAATTAATGGGACACACAATAGAACTAATTTTGATTTAACAAGACATGAAGAATATTCAGGAGAACGTCAAGAATATATCGATCCTGATACGAACGAGAAATTCATTCCATATATTGTTGAATCAACATATGGACTTGATAGAACAGTTCTCGCAATCTTGTTTAATTCTTATAAAAAAGAAGAACTTCAAGGTGGAGATGTGAGAGAAGTTATGGCATTTCATCCATATTTAGCACCTTATAAATGCTGTGTTTTACCACTTGTTAAAAAGTATCATACGGAAAAGGCAATGGAAATATATGAAAAATTTAACAAACAATTTATGACTAGTTATGATGAAACTGGATCAATTGGTAAAAGATATAGAAGACAAGATGCAATAGGTACACCTTTTTGTATTACTATTGATGATGAAACTATTAATAATGGAACAGTTACAGTGAGAGATAGAGATACTATGGAACAAATTACTTTAAAAGTTGATGAAGTAATTGATTATGTTAATGAAAGAATAAAGTTTTAAATTTATTAAGTGTAAAAAGAGTGTTTAATAATAAAAAGCATTCTTTTTTTACTTGTTTAAATTATTTTCTTATATTATAATAGTTTTGAGAGGAATGATATAATGGAACATTCAATAAAAAATAGGAATATTTTGGTTTTGGTTTT
The DNA here is from genome assembly GCA_946619755.1 of uncultured Clostridia bacterium. Classification (GTDB taxonomy): domain Bacteria; phylum Bacillota_I; class Bacilli_A; order RF39; family UBA660; genus RUG705. Next base: position 13,830 of record CAMOMI010000015.1, on the reverse strand, counting down.
TGAATTAATTGTTATTGCTGTAGCTGTAGCTGGATTTACATTTGCAACACAGAAAATAATTAATGATAGAACATCAACACTGATTACTACTGATGAGTATGGTCTTGATTATGTTGGTGATAAAAATATTTCTATGGGTGAGTTGGAACCTATTAGTGATAGTTTGGTTGACTATAATACACGAGATAAGGTTATTAGAGTTGAGTTTTCAGTAAGGGGAGTTAATACCAATAAAAGAGATGATTTAATTTATGATGTTATGTTAGATAAAATGAATATTGATTGTTCTTTATTAAATAAATATACAAAATGGAATTTATATAAAAATGGAAGATTACTTGCAAATGGAAGCTTTGATCCTGCTTTTGATGGTAATGTTTTGAGTGACTCGCTTAGACTTACTGAAATACAAGAAGATTTACCTAAATATAATGAAGAATATGATAATTACGTATTTATAGTATGGATTAGTGAAGCGTGTGAAGATTTAGAAAAATGTGATTTAATAGATCAAAGTGCAATTGTTAATAGTAAGTTTAGTATGAATATTTTTATTGCTTTATATAGTGGAGAGAAGAAAAAATATGTAAGAATTTCTAACTATGATGGCACTTGTGCTAACAAGCCTATACTTACTGATAAAATGGTGCCTGTTACATATAAAGATGGTGTGTGGGTAGTTGCTGATAGTACAAATAGTGATATGAATAATTTGTGGTATAGTTATGGTAATCAAAAATGGGCTAATAGTGTTATTGTTAATAATGCTAATAAATATAAGAAGGTTGGAGAAACTGTTAATGAAAAAGATGTTCTTGGCTATTTTGTATGGATACCAAGATTTAGATATAAACTTTGGAATGTGTCTTTTGAAAAGAAAGAGAGTTATTATGCATATGATGATGGAATTCAGATTATGTTTGAAAATGGTTTAAATAGTAGTGATAGTAATAGAGAGAATAACAATTATATTACTCATCCAGTATTTGGTTCTGATTTAAGAGGCTTTTGGATTAGTAAGTATGAAATGAGTAAGGAAGATAATATTTATAAATTTATTTCTAGTATTGATAGTTATCGAAGTGATACATTAGATAATTATCAACTTATTGGTAATGGTATTGCTAACGACTATAAACTTGGTAATGATGCGACAAGCCATATGGTAACTAATTTAGAATGGGGAAGTGTTTTGTATTTGTCACATTCAGATTATGGAGTATGTAGTGGCGATGGTTGCGCTAAGATTGATAGTAATGCAACTTATATTGCTGGTAATAATAAGCAAGATACGACAACTAGAAATGTGTATGGTGTATATGATATGGCTGGTGGCAGTGGCGAATATGTAATCGGTAAGAGTGAACTTGGTACAGCTACGGGAGAAGTATATTCGACTGAAGGTGATACTTGGTATAATGGTCATAGTATGGTAAGTTCTAGTGATTATATTATTCGTGGTGGATTGAGTAGAGGACTATTCTATTTCGGCGATTATAATATGGATCCAGTGGAGATTGGAACACGTGTTAGTTTATATAATAATGTAAGATAGAATTCATAATAATAATTATGAGTTCTTTTTATGTAAATAATATTAATAAATACTTTAAAATTATTATTATTTATTGTATAATTAAATTAGGGTGATAGTATGAATAATAAAGGTTTTACTTTAGTCGAACTTCTTGCAACGATTGTTGTGTTAGCACTTGTTGTATCAATTGGCGCTTATTCGATTACCAATATTATCAAAAAAACTAAAGATGAGAACTATAAATTGTTGATTGAACACATTAGAAGTGCTGCAGAACTTTATTATCAAGAATGCAAGTTTTCAAATAATAGTGGTATTACTTGTAGTTCTGATGGTACGGTTACTTTAGGTGATTTAGTTTTGTATGGCTATTTAAAGGGAAATAGTACAGATACAAATGATAGAAGTTCTTTAATTAATCCGAACGATGAAGTGAATATTTCATCATGTAAAATAAAAGTTACGTATAGTAGCGGGAAAGTAAATGTTAGTGCTGTTACCACAAGTGGTAGCTGCCCAACAGAGTATTAGAAACTGATATGATTGGTAATGATTGGGACATTGTTTTAGCTCAAGAATATCAAAAGGATTATTTTTTAAAGATAAAAGATAAAGTAAGACAAGCATATAAAGATAAAATAATATTTCCACCTGCAAAGAAGGTTTTTTATGCCCTTAGAGAAACAAGTTATAAAGATACGCGAGTAGTTATTTTAGGACAGGATCCATATCATGGCGAAGGTGAAGCTAATGGACTATGTTTTTCAGTTAATGATGGGATAAAGATGCCACCTTCACTTAATAATATATATAAAGAATTATATGATGATTTAGGAATAAAACGTACAAGTACAGATCTATCTGATTGGGCTAAATCAGGCGTACTTTTATTAAATAGCGTATTAACAGTTGAGAAAGATAAACCTGCTAGTCATAAGAATATTGGGTGGGAAGAATTTACTGATAGTATTATAAAAAAATTAAATGAAAAAGAAGAACCAGTAGTGTTTATTCTTTGGGGCAATTTTGCTAAAAGTAAAATTAAATATATTACTAATCCCAAACATTTAGTAATTAGTTCATCTCATCCAAGCCCATTTTCAGTTAATTATGGCTTTTTTGGAAGTAAACCTTTTTCAAAGACAAATAATTTTTTGAAGAAGAATAATCTTAAAGAAATTGAGTGGTAAAAATGATAGGTGTATATATTCATATTCCTTTTTGTAAGAAAATTTGCAATTATTGTGATTTTTGTAAAATTCTTTATGATAGCGACTATGTATCAAAATATTTAGATTCTTTGGAAAAAGAAATAAATGAAAGATATAATGGAGAGAAAATTGATACAATATATATTGGTGGAGGAACACCTAGTAGTTTAGATAGTTTTGAGTTGGATAGATTACTTAGTATTGTATCAAAAATTAATCTTGCAGATAATTATGAGTATACGATTGAATGTAATATTGAGAGTATTGATATTGACAAAATTAATATATTTAAAAGTTATGGTATAAATAGGATTAGTTTTGGTGTTGAATCATTTGATAAAAACATATGTAAAATACTTGGTAGATGTCATGACGAAGATATGGTTTTTGATAATATTTATTTAACAAAAAAATATTTTGATAATATTAGTATTGATTTAATTTACGGAGTTACTGAAGATATTAACGTTGTTAAAAGTGATATAAGTAAGTTTTTAGAATTGGGTATTCCACATGTATCTTGTTATTCTTTAATTATAGAGGAGAATACAAAATTATATATTGATAAACGTGATTATATATCACAAGATATTGATAAAGAAATGTATGATTATATTGCAGATACGTTAAAAAAGAATGGTTATATACATTATGAAATAAGTAATTATGCTAAAGATGGATATCAAAGTAAACATAATATGAATTATTGGTTAAATGGCAGATATTATGGTTTTGGACTTGGCGCAGTTAGCTATTTAGATAATACGAGAATTAGTAATACTAAAAATATGAGTAAATATCTAAAAAATGAATATTTAGATAAAAGTGAATATGAAGATGTGCAAATAAGAAAAGAAAATGATTTAATACTTGGACTTAGAATGATTAATGGTATAAATATTGATGCTTTTAACCAAAAATATAATGATAATTTATTAGAAAAAGAAATTGTGAAATCATTACTTAATGAAGGTTATTTAGAAATAAGCAATAATTATCTTAAGTGTAATAAAGAATTTATTTATTTACAGAATATTATTTTAGAAAAGATTATTGGAAGTCAACTATAACGGAGGTATAAAATGTCAAGTTATAAATTGGAAAAAGAAGAAAAATTGCTTCAAGAGATGATGGTTAAATATGGAAAAAATAGTGTTGATACACAGTTAATACTTACTAATAAACATATAGTATTTGAACAAGAAAAGGGATTATTTAAAAAGAAATATAGAGTTATTGATAAGATATCATTTGAGGATATTAAGGTATATAATGATGATGATGTTCAAGTAAAACAAGATAATAGACAAATTACTATTCAAAGCGCTAAAGGAAATGTTTCTTTTTTATGTAATAATCATTTAGATGCTATGAAAATAAAAGAGAAAATTGTTAATGCTAAAACGGGAAAGAATGCTTATGAAAGAGCAGAAATTAAACTTAAAAACTGGCAGAAAAAAACATTTATTGGTTTTTTAGTTTCTGTTGGCGCAAAAGCTGCATGGGAACATAGAGAGAAAATATTTGATGCAGCAAAGACATTATTTATTAAGAGAAAGTAGGCATATTAATATGATAGATTTTATGGGAAGTAAAAAATTTATATTACCAGTTGTTTATGTAGTAATTGGGGTAGTTATTTATAATATTATTAAATTGGTTATGAAAAAGATTAGTAAGACAAAGTATGTTGATAAGAAAAAGAAAACAATTATTTCATTACTTAAAAATATTATTAAATATTTAATAATGATATTTGTTATTTTGGCTATTTTATCAGTATATGGGGTAGATACTTCATCAGTTATTACTTCAATTGGAGTAGCTGGTGTTATTATTGGTCTTGCACTTCAAGATATTGTGGCTGATTTTTTAGCAGGAGTACTTATTTTATTTGATAATCATTATACACTTGGTGATACGGTTACAATTGATGGCTTTACTGGTGAAGTTGTGGGCTTTGGATTGATGACAACAAAAATAAAGGCAGCTAATGGTGAAGGAATGGTAATAGCCAATTCGGCTTTTAAGAAGGTAGTTAATTATAGTATTAATAATGCAGTTCATTATATTAATATAGATGTAGCGTATGATACGAATATTAATGCATTAGAAAAGGCATTAACTGAAATGAAAGAAGAAGTTGAAAAAATAAGTGGCTATGTTGGTAATTATAAACTTTTAGGTATCCAGGAATTTGCATCTAGTAGTATTAAATATATGGTTATGTTAGAATGTAAGAGTAATGTTAGATTTCAAGTAAAACGTGATTTTAATATGATATTAAAGAAATATTTAGATAAATATAATATTGAAATACCTTATACAAAAATTGATGTAAATATTAGGGGGAAATAATGGATAAAATAAAGTATTTTGAGACGGAAATTAATTATATAAAAGATAAAGATAGGCAGGAAGATATTAAAATATTAATTAATTTGCTTCCTGAATATTTCTTTGAAATTCCAGCAAGTAGTACTGGTAAATATCATCCAAAGTTTGCTGGTACTAAAAATGGATTAGTTAAGCATACGAAAGTGGCTGTTAGAATTGCTTATGATTTATTTGAGATAAATGATAATTTTAGTGATTTAGATAAAGATTTAATTATTATGGCATTAATTATGCATGATGGATTAAAAAAAGGGATAAAAGAGGAAGAGTATACGAGATTTGATCATCCATTATTAGCATCTAAATTAATTATGGAAAATGCTTCAAAATTGAAGAGTAATATCGATGATGTTAGAAAAATATGTACAATGATAGAAAGTCATATGGGTAAATGGAATACGAATAAGTATAGTAAAGTGATTTTGCCACTTCCTAAAGATGCGATGCAAAGATTTGTTCATATGTGTGATTATTTAGCAAGTAGAAATTATTTGGATGTTAAATTTTTAAAACTTGATATTGTTTAGGAGGCATTAAATGAACAAAAAGGGATATATGTTAGTAGAAATTATTTTAGCATCAGTAATTGCCTTTGCAATAGCTTATTTTGTACTTAGTATAACAATAAAATTAAAAAACAAGAATGATGATATGCTTGTAATGACACTTGTTAAAACTGATGAGACAATTATTACAAATAAGCTTATGAACTATGCAATCAATGAAGGAGAGAATTTTGATTGTAGTAAGTTAGTGATTGCAAATAATACAGTTAAATATAAGAATAAAACTATTGATATAGTTAATGATTATACATCACTTGGTAAAAAGAAATGTACAAATAATGATGGGAGAATTATTATTAGTATTCCTTTTAAAGTTTTACAGTTAAAAAGTGCTGATTATGGTGTTGATATTGCTTATAAATATATCATTGGTGATATGATTTTACCAACATGTACTTTAAAAGTTAGTGGTACCAATATCGCTTTTGATACGAAGGAAGATGACAATGGTATATCTGCATTTGGGTTAGTAAATGGTACAGATAAAAACTATAACAATAATGAGTCAGTAGCCGTAAATGCTATTGGAACTTATACTGGTTTTGTCAAAGATTTGGTTGGTAACGAAGGACAATGTAGTATAGATGTTGTGTCAACCGTCACTTCTTCTTCTTATACTTGTAAAAAATCATATGATGCTTGTCCAAATGGTTGGTCAGAACAATCTGGCGGTTGTGTTGGCTATTCTGGTTGTAATACTTATCGGCAATCATTGTGTCAATGTTGGAATGATAAAGGAGAAAAAGTATATGATGGTAGTGGTGCTTCTTTAAACGCGTGTAATTCTATGAGAGGTACTGGAAGTAATTATACGTGTTCATATAGTGCTCCAACGTGTGTTTCTTGTCCAAGCGGTTATTATCCATATGGAAGTGAAAATTATTGCTATGCAAATATAGCTTATTCTGAATGTAATGGTGGTACTAAGCAAAGTGATGGGTGTTATTTATATAATCAAAGTAGTTGTTCTGGTAGCTATACATCTGTTGGAGAAACTGGGGGGGCTGTATGTCCAGAAACTCATCCAAACAAGATAAATGATAATTATTGTTATAAATAAAATTTTTGGAGGTTGTAATGAGCGAATTAAAAATAATTGTTCCTGATAATTTTAAGGAATTTGGTGAAAAGGTAAATGAACATATTAGAAAGATTAGGGGGACACAGGAAAATTATTTAGTGAGTATATCACTAGTTAGGTTTAATAATGGTGAAGGAAAAGCTGTTATTAATGAATCAATTAGAGATAAAGATTTGTATATTTTATCAGATGTTAGTAATTATGATATATGGTATAATTATTATGGTAGAAGACATTATATGGCTCCAGATGAACATTTTCAAGATATAAAAAGAATACTTAGTGCTGAATGTGGACATGCATCTAAAAGAACAGTTATTATGCCATATTTATTTGAATCTAGACAAGATAAGAAAGATTCTAGAGAGAGTTTGGATTGTGCGATGGCTTTAAAGGAATTAGAGCAATTGGGAGTTAATGAAGTAGTAACTTGTGATGTACATAATAAGGGAGTTATGAATGCTGTTCCAAATATGGCCTTTGAAAATGTTTATTTGGGGGACATTCAAATTCTTGACTTGGTTATACATGAGAGATTGATTACTTTTGATGATATTATGTGTATTTCTCCGGATGAAGGAGCTATGAAAAGAGCCAGATTCTTTTCAGATATGTTAGGAAATGTTCCAGTTGGTTCATTTTATAAGCAACGTGATTATACCAAGGTGGTTAATGGGAAAAATCCAATAATTGATCATAGGTTCTTAGGACCAAGTGATATGGTAGATAAAGTGGCAATTATAACTGATGATATGATTGCATCAGGAGCATCAATTCTAGATACAGCGGAGTCATTAAAGAAATTAGGTGTATCTAAGATATATTTATTAGTTACTTTTGCTTTGTTTACTGAAGGAGTAGAAAAATTTGAAGATTATTACAACAGGGGAATAATTGATAGAGTATATGCATCTAATGTTAGTTATGTACCGGATGAATACAAGCATAAAAAATGGTTTAGGTCAGTTGATTGTTCATTTAAAATTGCTAATATTATTAGTGAGTTAAATTATGGCCATTCAATTGGAGAACTTATAAGCGGCAGAACGGAAGCAGCAGTTAAAATAAAGAAATTGAGGAAAAAATATGAAACTAAATAAAAAGGGATTTACATTAATTGAATTATTAGCAGTTGTAGTTATAATGTTAGCTATTAGTATGATGGCTATTACTAGTATAAGTGCAGCAATTGAGAGAAATAAGGAAAAACAAAATAATGCCAAGAAGAGAGTACTTGAAAGTTATGCAGAACTTTATTATCAAGAACATAAGAATTCTTTAAGTGTAAGTGGATGTATAACTATTGATACTTTATATAGTAAGGGGGTTGCTTCTGATAGTGAAATTGAAGATGCAAATGGTGATAAGTTTACTGGTGGTATTAAATATACGAATGGGACTAATTTTCAATATAAAACTAGTTGTTAGTTTATTAATGTGGAGTGTGATATGGTGAAAAACAATCGAAAAGGATTTATGATGGCTGAATTAATTGTAGTTTCAGCAATTGTTCTAACTGTTTTATCTGTTTTATATATTAGTTATAGTAAGATATATACAGTTTATAGTGCAAGAATTTCTTATTATGATACTGTTACATTATATAAACTTGGATATTATCGTGATATTTTGATTGAAAATAAAAAGTTAACACCATCATTAGCTAATGCTAAAAATAATGGTATTACTACTATATATGATACTGATGATGCGTCAAGTAGTATTTTTACACTTACAGCATCAGAACAGACTGGCACTAATAATGCAAAATATAAAGATAAGGTGTTTCTTATTTATACACATAGAAATAATGTATCAGCGAATGCTTTAAATGGAAAAAGCGTTAATAAAACATTTAAGGATTATGTTAAATATCTTTCAACATCAGTTACTATTAATTCATCCGAATATTTAATGATAATGGAAAGATGTATGGTTGGCGATAAAGATAAGTGTAAATATGCTTACTTGGAAATTTTTGATGGGACGGAACCGGAACATGAAACTGTTAATCCTGGATCTGGTTCAATACCAATCGGTACACCATGTGAATCTATTACAGCTGATATTTTAAATTATACTGGTAGTTATGAAATAGATGGTAATTCGATTAACTTTTTAACTTCAGGTACGCTTACGTTAAAATGTGATTTAACAGCTGACGTCTTCTTAGTTGGAGGCGGTGGTGGTGGTGGATCTAACGGAGGATCTGGAGGACATGGTGGGGCTACCACTACACAAACTGGTATGACAATTGCTGGCGGTAATTATACTATTACTATTGGTGATGGTGGTAATGCAGCAAGTAATGGCGGTGCGACAAGTGCATTTAATTTGTCAGCGGCTGGTGGAGAAGCTGGAACTTCTTCTAATAGTACGACTAGTAGTGAAACTAGTAAAGGTGGTAGGTATTTAACCACAACAGGTAATGCTGCTTATGCTGGAGGTAATGGCGTTTTGGCCTTTAATAGTGGTACTAATCGTTATGCTGCTGGTGGTGGCGGTGGTATGAGGGTTAATGCTGATGGTAATTCTTATTCATGGGGTAAGGGTGAAGAATATAATTGTTATGGTCAATGTTTCCGTAATTGGAGTAATATTACATATGGAGCTGGTGGAACTAACGGTGGTGGCACTGGCGGTGTAACAAGATTCTGGGGTAATGATTCATCACAACATTATGATATTGAGCATGCCAATGGAACCGATGCAACATTCTATGGCGGTGGTGGTGGCGGTGCTGGCTTAGCATGTACCGCATCATCAACGACGACATGTAAATGTGGTGGTGGTCGTACGGCTGGTGATTCAGGATCTGCCTGTCCAAATGCTGTTAATACTTATGGTATAGGTGGAAAAGGATATAAAGGAATAGTAATTGTTCGTGCATTATCTTAAGAATAATTTATATTGGAGATAAAGTGAAAAATGATAGTAAATAAGTTAAATAGAAAAGGGTATATGCTGATTGAAATTATTTTAGCATCTGTATTAGCTTTTGCCATAGCTTATTATGTAATGAATATAACTATAAAACTAAAAAATAAAAATGATGATTTGCTTGTTGAAACTTTAGTCTCAACTGATCAGACAATTATCAATAATAAGCTTATGAATTATGCTATGAACGAAGGAGCTAATTTTGATTGTAGCAAATTAGTGGTTAATAAAAATAACAATACAATTACTTATAATAGTGAAGTAATAGATGTTGTTAATGATTATGCTATACTTGGAGATAATGTTTGTGAAGTAAAAGATGGGACAATTAACATTTTTATTCCTTTAACAATTGTTCAAAAAAAAGATAAGGATTATGTCATAGATGTTAGTTATAAGTACGATATTGGAGATAAAGTTCCTCCTTCTGCCACACTAAGAACAATTAATGGTAGTTGTAATGCAATAAAAATTGAACTACATGGAGAAGATGATAATAGTGGATTTTCTCATATGAGTGTTACTGTTAAAAAAGATGGTACTATTGATAATGATAAAAGTAATAATAATATTACAGTACCATCTTATACGATAGATTTGCAAGATATTGGAACTTATCAAGTATCTTATAATGTTGTTGATAAGGCAGGTAATGTTTCAGCTACTAAAACTGAAACATATACAGTTTCTAACGAAATTACTTCAAGTATATATACGTTTACGCCATTAACTGGCAGCGGTGGCTCTTTGGTAAAAGATGGTAAAATATATATTAAAAAAAGTGGAACGTTAAAGTTTAATTGTGCATTTGCTGCCGATATCTTTATGGTTGGAGGCGGTGGTGCTGGAGCCAAAGGTGGAATATATGAATATGCCGGCGGTGGTGGCGGCGGATATACAAAAACAGTTAAGGATTTTGGACTTTCTATTGATAAGACATATTCAGTCGTTATTGGACTTGGGGGCACTGGTCTTACCACTGGCTTTGGTAATGGTGGTGATGGTTTGGCAACAAGTTTCGATAGTTATTCTGTTAATGGTGGCTCTGGTGGTATATATTTAACGCGTGCTTCACAAGTGAATACTAGTTCGCAATCTGGCGGAAATGGTGGAAGTGGTGGCGGTGGCTATGGACATTCATTTGGCGATACTCAAGTTGCTGGCGGTACTGGTGGCTCTGATGGTGGCAATGGCGTTAATACCCTTGATGATAATGGCGGTAAAGGTCAAGGTACAACAACTCGTGAATTTGGCGATGCCGATGGTATTTTATATGCTGGTGGCGGCGGTGGACGTGGTGGTATAACTGAATGGTGGGATGGCTATTATCCTTGGGGAGAAGTTCATTGTGGGACTTGTTATCCATCACCTAGTGGCCAAGGTGGCGCTGGTGGTGGCGGTGATGGTGCATCGTTTGGACAAGATTCTTCTGAACATAGCGCGGCTCCGGCGGCTACTTCTGGCGAAGCAAATACTGGCGGTGGTGGTGGCGGAGGCGACGATAGACCTGCTGGTGATGGCGGTAGTGGTGTTGTAGTTATTAGAATGGTTTCTTAAAAAAGAGTTACTTTTTATTTAAAAGTAACTCTTTTAATTTGTATATCTTAAACTTTCGTTAGAAATATTAAAAACAATTCCTAAAAGAAGCATGTATGATAATAATGATGAACCTCCATATGAGATAAAGGGAAGCGTGATTCCCATAATTGGAAGAAGTCCAATCGTCATAGAAATATTATATATTTGTTGAAATAACAGAACACCAATAATACCACTTATGGTGAATTTATCACATCTTGTCGAAGATTTGTTATAGTAGCTTATAATGGTTAAGTCAAAGAAAATAATAATTATTAATAGTGAAATTGAGCCAATTAATCCAGTATTAGAAGCAAATACGGCAAAGATAAAATCAGTTTGCATTTCAGGAAAGTAAATAGGAGTATTATTTATTCCGTGTCCCATTCCACCAGCTGAACCAATTGCAATTAGGGAGTTTTTTAATTGCATACCACTAGATGACGACCAATTAGTAATTCTATCCATACGATAAAAGAAAGATGTGCCAAATAGTTTGATAAATAAGTCTTGATTAGAATAATATATACCTAGTAATGTTCCTAAAAAAATTATTGCTAAAGCAATAGTAATAATAAACCATCGCTTTCTAAGACCGCCTATAAAGAGCATAGTAAAGGTAATAATTAAATACATAATGACAGCACCAGTATCTGGCTCAATAAATGTTAAAATTGATGGTATTAAAACAACGATTAAAACTTTGATTATAAATTTTAATTCATCAATAATTTCAGCATTTTGATACTTATCATTAAAGTCTGAAATCATTCTCGACAAGGTAATTATTAAAAATATTTTCATAAATTCGCTGGGTTGGATAGTACCAATTAAGGGAATTTTAAACCAACAGGTGGCATTATTTACGTTTATTCCAAATGGTAATACTAATGCTAAAAGAATAACGCCAATTATGTAAAAAATATAAGCATTGTTATATAAAAATTTATTACCAACAAACATAACAGAATATGATAAGATTATGCCAATTATATACCATATAATTTGTTTAATCCATAATGATTGGTATTCAACTGAAAGTAATTTTTGAGTTGAATGAATTGATATAATACTAATGATAAAAAATAAAAAGATAGGAATTAAGATACTTAATTCTACTTTGAATTTTGAGATATGCTTCAAGTTATCACATCCTTTATTTATATTTTAACACAATTATTATTCTTTTTATACCTAAAACAAAGAAAGATGCATATATTTTATTGGAGGAAAATTAATGAAAGATATACCTAAAATGTATCAAAATAGAATAAGAAAAAGTTTTCATAATAATAAAACAGTTTTTACTTCTTATGATGAAAATATGGAAATAAAAAAATATGATAATGGTGATATTAGAAAAAAAATTAATGATATTTTAAATTCTAATACGTTTATATATAGTAAATTAGTGCATATTGTGTTAGAAAAGGGTGTAATTAAGAGGAAAATCATTGGCATATATGGTAATAATTTATTGACAATTGATAATGAATATATTCCTATTGATAATATTTATGACATCTATCTATAGAATGATAGATGTTTTAATATGATAATTGTTGTAAAAATGGGCTTAAAATGATATAATTTAAATGTAATAATATGAGGTGAAATGTATGACAAATTTGAAGAATATGAGTTCAACAAATAGTTTTGGAATACCAGATGCTCTTTTGAATTGTGGAATGGGAAATATATCCAATGTTACAAATGAACCTAATGGTTGGTTTATTGAGGCTGATGGTTGTGCTTATTATGTTCCGTATGTCGTAGATAATACAACAATTGGCGAATATTGGGGACGCGGGGCTGGTGGCTTTGGTGATGATTGGAGTCATGCAATACAAGGATATATTGAAAATTCTGATTGTAATGCTAACGCTATTATTGCTTTTGATCGTGGCAGATATCATATGGAATCACGTACTGATGCTCCAGTTGGACTATCTTCGGAAATTAGTAATATTAAAGATGCTTTAGGAGTATCAAATAATCGAACAATTCCAATTGGTTATAGTATGAGTGCTCCAGTAGTATTGGGTTATGGATCTAGTGGTATTGAAGAAGATAATGTTATGGTATTAATTGATCCAAAATATCAAGGTGTTGATATTGCCAATACATCGGAAGCTGATCTTAAAAAAATGGCTGAGGTTGGAACAACTTTAATTGTCATTGAGCCAACTGGAGGTTATAATGATTCAACCGATTTAGATAATTATGCAAAAGCCGCACAGTATGGAGTTAATGTAATTGTTGTAGACTCAGGAGCAAATAATCATGGAGAAGTTAGAAATCTATCAGTTCAAAAAGGATTGTTTGGTATTTTAGCTGGGGATGAAACATTACTTGCTTCATCTGGATGGACTGCTAAGCGATATGAAAATGGAAACTGGGTTAATTTAGATAAAATTACTGATTTGTCAACTTATTTTGAAGGTGGATTAGGTCCTTCGCTAAAAGATTATGTTTCACCATATGAGTATAAACCTAAATATAATTTTAATGATTTAACAA
>CAMOMI010000014.1 GCA_946619755.1 uncultured Clostridia bacterium | reverse complement strand
AGTCGTTTTTCTTTTAATTGTCAGGGATTGGGGATACCCCATAATACGTGAAAAGTCCTCGTGGGAGGAACTTTTCAGTGCTTGCTAATTATTTATAGATAAAATTGTTATATTTCTTTTTTTGAATAAGTAAATAATCATTGATATTTTTATCAAAAGAAAACTACGATACTTTTGGTATCGTAGACTGTATCTCAATGGAGCGGATGAGGAGAATCGAACTCCCGTGGTCAGCTTGGAAGGCTGAAGTTCTACCATTAAACTACATCCGCAAATCAAGTAGGCAATATAAATTATAGAATATTTAACTATGTTTGTCAACCTTTTTTAATATTTTTATGCAAAAGTTTACAATAATATACTAAAAGAAATATCAAATCTAAAAATTTGATATTTCTTTTATTTTGAAATAGTAGGATCCAATAAACTTAGACTAACTTTTTTCTTATCCATTTTTATTTCATCGACATAACAATCTACAATATCACCAACACTAAGAACTTCACTTGGATGTTTTATATATTTATCGGTTATTTTAGATATGTGAACTAAGCCATCTTCGTGAAGACCTATATCGATAAATGCTCCAAAGTCAACAACATTTCTAACAGTTCCTTGAAGTTTCATACCAACTTTTAAGTCTTCTAATTCAAGTATATCACTCTTAAGAAGTGGCTGTGGCATCTCATCTCTTGGATCTCTATTTGGTGCACATAAAGATTTAACTACATCTTCTAAAGTATAGATATCAGTTCCTAATATATCTTTATATTTATTCAAATCAAGGTTATTTAATTTCTGTATCAATTCTTTTGTACCAACATCTTTAAGTGACATTTTAATTTCATTAAGTAATTTCATAGCCACATTATAACTTTCTGGATGTATTCCTGTTGAATCTAAAATATTATCACCATCTGGTATTCTAAGAAAACCAACTGATTGTTCATATGCTTTATCACTAAGTAATTTTTGAATTTCTCCTCTTGAATTAAATCTTCCTTTGCTATTACGATATTCAATAATTTTATCAATATATCGTTTAGTAATACCAGATACATATTTGAGAAGTGAAGGTGAGGCTGTGTTAATATTAACACCGACATTATTAACTGTTTTACTAACAACGAAATCTAGGTTATCAGCTAATTTCTTTTCAGGAACATCATGTTGATACAAACCAACTCCAATTCCTTCTGGTGGTATTTTAACCAGTTCAGCTAAAGGATCTTGCAATCTTCTTCCAATACTAACAGCACTTCTTTTTTCAACTGCCAAATCTGGAAATTCTTCGATAGCTATCTTAGATGCGCTATATATTGATGCTCCTGCTTCTGAAACAATTACATATTTACAACTTAAATTATATTTTTTAATCATATCGGCCATAAATTTTTCACTTTCACGTGAAGCTGTTCCATTACCAATAGCTACAATATCAACTTTATATTTTTCAATCAAGTTTTTAACAATTATCATAGATTGTTCTATTAGCTTATCTTGGTTACTACCCTTAATAAATGGCTTAACCACTACTGAATCTAAATATTTACCAGTCTTATCAATAACAGCTAATTTGCATCCATTAACATATCCCGGATCAAAAGCTAATACAACTTTTTCCTTCATTGGTGGTGTTAATAATAATGATTCAAGATTCTTAGCAAAATTTTGAATAGCAGCATCTTCACCAATTACTGTTAAATCACTTCTAATTTCTCTTTCAATTGAGGGTTCAATCAATCTTTTATAACTATCTTCAATTGCATCCTTAACTTCATCAACAACAAAAGATTTATCATTCTTAATTACTTTCTTTGCTAAATAATCTAAAACTCTTTCTTTATCATATTCTATACTAACGGTAAGTACATCTTCATTTTCTCCACGATTAAGTGCTAATATACGATGAGGTTTAATATATTTAATTTTTTCTTCGTATTCATAATACATATCATATATTTTATTCTCATCCTGAGCATTCTTTTTAATCTTACTTTTAATTAATCCGTAATTATATGTACTATTTCTAATGGATTTACGATAATTTGCATTATCACTAATCCATTCAGCAATTATATATTTAGCTCCTTGAATAGCATCCTCAATTGTTTTAACATTTTCATTTAAATATTTTTTAGCCATATCATCTAAACTACCATTTATAGGAAAAGCCATTATTTCTTTTGCTAAAGGTTCAAGACCATTCTTTATAGCTTCAGTTGCTTTCGTCTTTTTCTTTTCTTTAAATGGTCTATATAAATCTTCGACTTCAACTAGTTTACTAGCTTTCATTATTTCTTCTTTAAGTTCATCAGTAAGTAATCCCTTTTCATCAATTAATCTTATTACATCTTCTTTTCTTTTTGCTAAATTTACTTGATATTGATATACTTCATCAATACTTCTAATCTGTTCTTCATCTAGTGCTCCTGTTGCTTCTTTTCGGTATCTTGCTATAAATGGAATTGTATTTCCTTCTTCTAAAAGCTTTAGAACCGTTTCTACTTGATTTATTTTAACATTTAACTCTTTAGCTATCTCATTAATAATTATCTCATTCATCATCTATCCTTCTTTCTATGCATACCTAATTATAACATATTTTAAAATATAAATGAATTGACTTTACACTTAATTAACTATCTTTTATATAAGAAAAAGATAAGCCAATTTACTTATTAATTCTGTCAGCATAAGTAATTGATTTATCTCCATATTTCTTTTTAATATCTTCAAGTGTTTTCTTAAGTTCATCATTAATATTTTCTTCTTTTAAAACATTATCTAAAAGTGATAATTGAACTTTATACACATCTGTTAGATTTGATACTGACACGCATAGACTTCTAACTTTTTTGTCTCCATCTATATTATACACCTTGTCAAATAATTTACATGCATTTTCATATATGTCATTATCACTATTTATTAACTTATCTAAAGTAATCTGCTTACTAATTTTTGTAAAATCGTGAAACTTTACCCATATTCCCACATTGGGAGTATACATTTTTTTGTTTCTTAATCTTCTTCCAGTTTCTGCTGATAAGTCTTTAATAATTTTTCTTATTTCATCTATAATGGTATAGTCATATGGTAGTACGACCGAAGTTGATATACTTTTGGGATTTCCTCTTTCGCTTTCTACCTCTGAATCATCAATTCCATTCGCATATTCCCACATCATTTTCCCCATGCTTTTAAAATGCTTTATTAATAGTTCGATATCGGTATTAGCCAACTCTCCAATTGTATTAATATTCATTTCATGTAATCTTTTACTACTAGCTTTGCCAATCATAAATAAATCGTCAACATTTAAGGGCCACATTTTTTCTTTAATTTCGTTTACAAATAATGTATGTACTTTGTCTGGTTTTAAAAAATCACTTGCCATTTTTGCCAGCAATTTATTATCGCCAATTCCAACATTTACTGTAAACCCAAAATTATCTCTAATATCATTTTTTATTTTATAAGCTAATTTTACGGGGTCTCCATATTTTTGATAATTATCTGTATAATCAATAAAACATTCATCGATAGAATATCGTTCAATTTTATTACTATAATTAGATAGATAAGTATACATTCTATCAGAATACTTCTTATATATTTTAAAATCAGGAGGATATACATCTAAATAAGGACATTTACGTCTAGCTGAATATAAAGTTTCAGCCGTCACTACACCTCGCTTTTTAGCAGGATTACTTTTTGCTAAAACGATTCCATGTCTCGTTGCCTCATCGCCACCGATGACTGCATATCTATTTCTAATATCTACTTTACTTCCATTGTGTAACATATTGACAGCAGTCCAAGACAAAAAAGCATTATTAACATCAACATGTAAGATAATTCTTTTCATCATTTTAACCACCTAATCAAATTATAACAAACAATTGTCTAATATTCAATAAATATCCTTATTTTAATTGAAGTATTTAATAATTTATGATATACTTATACCCGAAAGAAAGGACTGATTTTATGATAAATAGATTAGATGCTATCGAAAAAAGATACAATGAAATATCTAATGAATTATCCAATCCTGAAGTAGTAAGTGATATTAAAAAAATGACTGAACTATCTAAAGAACAACGTAGACTTACTAAAACTGTAGAAATTTATAAGAAGTATAAAGAAGTATTATCTGATATTGAAACTGCTAAAGAAATGGCTAAAGATCCTGAAATGCAAGAATTTGCTAAAGAAGAAATAGCTAATTTAAACAAGTTAGTTGAAGACATGAATAAAGAACTAGAAATTTTATTATTACCACATGATCCAAATGATGAAAAGAATGTCATTGTAGAAATTCGTGGAGCAGCTGGTGGCGATGAGGCTAATATCTTTGCTGGTGATTTATTTGATATGTATACGCACTACATTAATCAATTCGGTTGGAAAATTGAAGTGTTAAATGAAGAACCAGGAACAGCTGGTGGATTTTCACAAATAGAGTTCATGATAAAAGGTGAGGGCGCATATTCAAAACTAAAGTACGAATCAGGCGCTCACAGAGTACAAAGAGTTCCTGAAACTGAATCTCAAGGTAGAGTTCATACTTCAACTGCCACAGTTTTAGTTATGCCAGAAGCTGAAGAATTTGATTATGAATTAGATGAATCAGAAGTAAGAATTGATATAACAAGAGCTAGTGGAAATGGCGGTCAAGGTGTTAATACAACCGACTCAGCTGTAAGACTTACTCATATTCCTACAGGTATCATTGTTTATTCACAAACAGAAAGAAGCCAAATAAAAAATAAAGAAAAAGCTTTTAAGATTTTAAAAACAAGATTATATGATTTAAAGTTAAGAGAACAAGAAGCTGCTAATGCTGCCGAAAGAAAAAGTAAAATTGGTACAGGAGATAGATCTGAAAAAATAAGAACTTACAACTATCCACAAAATAGAGTAACTGATCATCGTATTGGATTTACTTCAATGAACTTAGATCGTATAATGACCGGAGATTTAGGTGTTATTATTGAAGCCCTAATTACTGAAAATCAAAGATTAGAGTTAGAAAATCATGAAATATAATTCAAAAGATATTGAATATTTAAAAAAATATCTTAAAGATAAAAACTTAAATGATGATTTCTATTACAAATATCTAAATGAATTATCAAAGGGTAGACCTATTCAATATATTCTTGGTGAAGTAAATTTCTATGGTTACGATTTTAAAGTAAATGAAGATGTTCTAATACCACGCTTTGAAACTGAATTACTTGTTGATAAAGCAATCAACAAAATCAACAAGCTATTTAAGAACAAACCTGTTGATATCTTAGACTTAGGCACAGGAAGTGGCTGTATTGCTATAACACTAAAAAAAGAAATATGCAGTAACGTTGATGCTGTCGATATTTCTAGTAAAGCTCTTAAAGTAGCTAAAGAAAATGCCCAGAATAATAATGTAGATGTTACTTTTATTAATAAAGATATGGCAAAATATACTGATAAAAAATATGACGTTATTATTTCTAATCCTCCATATATAAAATATGATGAAGAAATAATGGATATTGTCAAAAATAATGAGCCTCATATTGCCTTATATGCCGATAATAATGGTTTATATTTCTATGAGAAAATAATTGAAAATATCCCTAAAATAACAAAAGATAAATATCTTGTATGTTTTGAAATTGGTTATGACGAATCAACAGCAATTGTTGATAAAGCAAAAAAGGAATTATCAGATGTGAACATATCTGTTGAAAAAGACTATGCTGGTTTAGATAGATTTATCTTTATAAGTAATATTAAGGAATAAAAAATTCCTTTTTTTGTTTAAAAAAATAATAACTATAACAATATATTATTAGGTGATGAAATGAAAAGAAAAGTATTTCTTATTTTGATTTTATTTGTAATAATATATGTTTATAAAATAAATAGTCAAAGTGTTATAATTCCCGATTCGTCAATTAGATTAAGAGTAATTCCTAATAGTAATGATTCAAAAGATATCTTTATTAAAGAACAAGTAAAAAAATATTTAGAAAAAGATATTTATACTTTAACTAAAGATACTCAAAACATTGAAGAAGCGCGAAGTATTATTACTGATAATATTCCTTTGGTAGAAAGTAATATCAAAAATATTTTTAATGAAAATACTTATCAACAACCATTTGATGTAAATTTTGGATATAATTATTTTCCGGAAAAAACATATAAAGGAATAAAATATAAAGAAGGTTACTATGAGTCACTAGTCATCTCAATTGGTAATGCAGAAGGCGATAACTGGTGGTGTGTCTTATTCCCTAATTTTTGCTTAATAGATAAAAGTAAAACAGAATATAAGTCATATATTAAAGAAATAATACAAAAATATTCTAAATAAATAAAAGAAGAGTAATATTAATTAGGTGATATTATGTCTTCTTTTTTAACTATCTTATTAATTGGTATTAGTTTAAGTATGGATGCTTTTTCTTTAGCATTAGTCTATGGTATGATTGGCATGTCAAGTAAGAAAAAGATTATATTATCTATAATTGTTGGCTCATATCATTTCATTATGCCTTTAATAGGACTATTGTTAGGAACATTTATCAATAATGTTACCTTTATAAATCTTCATATCATTGCTTCGATTATTCTTATGTATATTGGCATTGATCTCATTATTTCTAACTTTAAAGAAGAAGACACTTTATCAGTAAGTAAAACCGGATTACTTATGTTTGGATTATCGGTTTCTATCGATAGTTTAACAGTTGGCATTGGAATTAAAGCCATAACCAATAGTTATTTCCTGTCTTCGATTGTTTTTTCATTATGCAGCATGGTGTTTACATATTTAGGATTAATTCTCGGAAATATAATTGGCAATCGGACTGGTACATATTCTAAAATAGTTGGTGGTATTATTTTAATAAGTATCGCAATTATTATGTTTGTCAAGTAAAATTGTTGACAAACCTTATATTTCGTGATAAAATTACAAACGTACTGGCGGAATTGGTGAAGTGGTTAACACATTGGATTGTGGTTCCAACATGCGTGGGTTCGATTCCCACATTCCGTCCCAGGTTGTAATTATCCCTTGAGTTTCAAGGGTTTTTATTTTGAAGATGTGTTTTAGGTACATATTTGATGGTAAAATAATTATTTTCTTTAAAAAGTATGTTATAATACCCTTATAGGAGGGTATGCATATGAATGAAGAACAAATAAATTATGCAAAATTGTTAGCAGCTCAAAATGAATCGGCCAGAAGACTTCGAATTATTAATATTGAAAATACGCTTAGCGATGAAAGAAGAAGAAGAAATTTATCAGCAATTATTGCTGGAGCATGTATGAGTGGTGCTGCTATGCTTTCTCATATTCAAGGGATAGATATAAACCATGCCGTTGAATTGGAAAGACAGGCCTTAACTTCTTATGCCGCTTTAAAAGAATACTTGTCCATGCTTACACCATCTTTTTATGCTTGTGTTACAGTAGGTGCAGCCAATATACTAAATTTTATCAGACACAGAAGAAATTATAATAGAGCAAGTAGAGAATTAGATGCGATGAATGCAACTGCACCAGAAATGTTTTTAGATGACATAGAAAGACAAGCACAAGGAAGAAATAGATAGGGGAGATAAATAATGTTTGAAAAAAATAGTGTCTTAACATTATCTGATGATAATGAATATGTTGTTGCTGATAAATATGAAGAAAACGGCACTACCTATGTATATTTAGTTGACTTAAAAAATAATGCAAATACCATATTTTCAAAGTTAGAAAAAGATGAAATTGTTGAATTAACAGACCCAGATGAGTTGGAAAAGGTTATTAGTGAAGTCAATAAACATCTACATGAACAATTTAAATAAAAAAAGAGGAATGATTAATTCCTCTTTTTACATTATTTTCTTAATTTGAATTCAGTATTTTCAAAATTAATATTCCAATCAATTCTATAATCTGGTACTAACTTTGTCTTAAATGGCATTATTCTTGGAATTAAGAAAATAGCTTCAAATTGTTCTAACGTTTTTAATTCTTCTGGACTTACAAGTGGCTTTTTATCTGACTCATTGCCACAGAATTTAGAAATTTCTTCTAATGTAAATAAATCATTAGCGTATAAATATATAATAT
Source organism: uncultured Clostridia bacterium (assembly GCA_946619755.1). Classification (GTDB taxonomy): domain Bacteria; phylum Bacillota_I; class Bacilli_A; order RF39; family UBA660; genus RUG705. Next base: position 20,599 of record CAMOMI010000014.1, on the reverse strand, counting down.
TAGGGAAACATAATTTAATAATTTCAAAATTATCTTTTCCATAAGTATTAACTAAATTAACAAAACTTTGAATAACACAAGTAAAGTTAATTCTAATACTTCTTGAATAATTAATTATTTCAGCAAAGTTTTTAATTGGTAATAGGTTATCAAATTCATCTAATATTATATTTATTTTTTTATCATGACTACCATATATATTAACAATTTCAAAAATTTGATTAATAAATAGAGGTATTAAACTATTACTATAATCATAGTATCCACTTACTATATATACAGCTGTCTTTTGGGTAGCAATAGTACTAATATCAAAATCGGTTTTACTCATCATCATAGATAAATTTTCTTTACTAACATATTTTTTTAATCTTTGGTTGAATGTTGATATAATACCTCCTTTAGTATCACTTGGAGCAGTTAATGTGCCAGATACATTGTAATAAATTGCATTATTTTTACCAATTTTTTTCAAGAAATTAGCACATTCTTTATCATCAGTTAATTTATTTGCAAGTTCGAATACATCATTAAGATTAATTTCGGTATCAGTATTATCAAATAGATATAAACATAGCCCTGTAAAATAATCAATTGTTGAGTTTTCCCAAAATGGATCTGCTGTACTTTTGGCATCGGTAAATAAATAATAACCAAGTTCCTCAATTACACTCATACATTTATCTTTTTTATTATCATTATATAACCTATATGCCAAATTTAATGGATTATAATAATTACCATAAAGTGAATTATCAAAGTCAAGCATTATGATATTATAACCTCTCTTTTCAAACTCTTTAGCTGTATGCTTGTATAATTCTCCTTTTGGATCATTGACAATTACTGATTCATTAGCAAGCATCGATAATTTTAAAAGTGGAAGTATTGTTGTTTGTGTTTTACCAGATCCAGTCGCACCAATTATTAATGAATGACCATCACCTTTTACAGTGTAGATACTATTTCCTTCATAAATTAAAGGTAATCCGGAACGTTCAACACTTTTCTTGTAATCAACTTTTTGTAAGTAATCCTTTACATTACTTTTATTTTCCCAACGAGAATAAAACATATTATTCCCTCCTTTCACATCCATAATACTATGTAATTTTAGTAAAAACTTAAACAATAGTGGCATAATTGTGAAAATATGCTATAATATAAACAGGTGAGAAAAATGTATTCAAATGACTTAATCTGCGATGTTTTAGAATATATTGATACTTTTTTATGTACTAAAATAACTATTAATGATTTAGAAAAAAAATTTTATTATAACAGGTATTATATAATGAAACTTTTTAAAAAAGAAATAGGTATAACCATATTTGATTATATTAATAAATTAAGAATTTATAAGAGCATAACTATTCTAGATAATACCAATAATTTTTTAATAAAAACTGCTATCAATAGTGGTTTTTATTCACTTGAATACTTTTCTGAAATTTTTAAAAAAGAAGTAGGAATTTCTCCAAAAGAATATAAAAAAGTCTTAAATAATAAATATATATATAATGATAAAATAATCTTAGCCATTACCAATATAACAAATATAAAAAAAATAATTGACTACACCAATAAATATAAACAGAATAGAAAAAGAACAATTGACCCTGTTAAAAAAATATCTATATTTGGCTAATGTGTTTACGTCAACATGTCAATTAATAGATAATATCCTTGAGTTTTGCTTTTAAAAAATATATAATAAAACTAGAAAATAAGGAGATGATATTGTGGAAATTAAGGGGAGAAACATCATCGTTACTGGAGCTGCTAGCGGTGTAGGTAAAGAATTGACTAAACAATTACTAAATAAAGGCGGTAATATTGCTGCAATCGATATTAACGAAGATAACTTGAAACTATTAAAAGAGGAATTAAATAGTGATAAGTTGAAAACTTATGTTGTTAACATGGGAAGCCAGGAATCTATTAAAAAGTTCCGTGAAGATTATAAAAAAGACTATAGTGATGTCGATATCATTATTAATAATGCCGGAATAATTCAACCATTTGTTAATGTTGAACAATTAGATGATGATACTATCAATCGAGTTATGAATGTTAACTTCTTTGGACCAGTTAATCTAATCAGATATTTTATGGAAGATTTAACCAAAGATAAAAATGAGCAATATATTGTTAATGTATCAAGTATGGGAGGCTTTTTTCCATTTCCAGGTCAAACAATATATGGCGCTAGTAAAGCAGCCCTAAAAATATTCACTGAGGGGTTATATGCTGAACTAGAAAAGACTAACGTTAGAGTTATGATTGTCTTACCAGGGGCTATGAATACTAATATAACAACCAATTCTAAAGTTGAAGTAAAAACAACAAAAGCTGATAGTCCAATGAAACTATTAGAAGCTAATGATGCTGCCAGTCAAATTATTGATGGTATTGAAAAGAATAAGTTTAAATTATTCCTAGGAACTGACGCCAAATTTTTAAGACTATTATATAAAATTAATTCTAAAATGGCCATTAGTTACATCAATAAAAAAATGAGTGGCATTAAATAATAAAGTATGCTATAATACTTACCCGAGGGATTTATATGGGAAAGAAAAATGCAGTTAATAAAGAAGAACTTGAATTTTTAAGAGAAAATACTAAATTGGGTATTATAGGAAGAATAAAAATCAAAAATGCTATTGATGTCCAGGATAGATTTCACATGCTTTTTTACCGAATGAAAGGGGAACTTATAGATTTTGACTATGAACCTATCTATGAGTTAGAGTATGAATTACGTTTTAAAGTGTGGGAAAAAATGAATGCTCCATTGTGGAAAGAACACCCTGATGGCTTAGGCCTTTATGATTTTTCTAAAATGGTTATGGAACAGCATATTGAAAATGAAAAAAGTAAAAAAAGGACAAAGAAAAAATAACGGTTTTAAATAAATCGTTATTTTTTTAATATTTTAAATAGCAGTATTTTTTTTATTCATTGCTAATTGTCTTAAAATTCTTTAAATGATTAACAACTTCAATTAAATTCATACCATGCGATCCCTTTACTAGTATTGTATCACCAATATCAATTATTTTATCAATATCTTTAAGCATTTCCTCATTATTATTATAGTGATATGCTTCAATTCCTTTGTCATAGACTATACTATAAGTATAATATGCATTTTCACCAACTGTAAGTAAAACATCTATCTTATTATTTATAATATTATTTCCTATCTCTTCATGTATCTCTTTGGCATATTTATCAAGTTCCAATATGTCACCAAATACAAATACTTTTCTTCCTTTAACTTTGCTTAGCATCGAAAGGGCATTATTAACAGAATCTAAGCTAGCGTTATATGTATCATCAATAATTCGGTAATCTTTGTGGTCTATTAATTCTAATCTGTGAGGCGTTAATTTAAAAGATTCTAACGCATTAATAATCTTTTCATCACTTATTCCTATTTTTTTACCTACTGCATATGCAAATAAAGAATTATAGACAAAAGCCTGACTACCAACAGGAATTGATACATAATTATTATTAATATAAAAATTAGCTGAAAATACTTTATCTTCAATATCGTAAGCCATATAATCACTTTTATTGTCAATACCAATAGTTATCATATTATCATATTTAACTGTTCTGAGTAAATCATTATCATTATTTATAATAAGTGTTCCATTATTCATACCATCAGTTATTTCCATCTTAGCTTTTAAAATATTTTCTCTACTACCTAAGTTACCAATATGAGCAGTTCCAATATTAGTAATTATTCCAATTGTAGGTTTAGCTATATTTGATAAAATATGTAATTCGCCCATATGATTCATACCCATCTCAACTATTAATGCTTCATGATCTTTAAGCCCTAAGATTGTTAAAGGAACTCCAATATGATTATTCATATTCCCAATTGTACATTGTGTTTTATATTGACTACTAAGAACAGTGTATACCATATCTTTAACAGACGTTTTACCAACACTACCAGTAATGGCAATTACCGGTATATTATATAAACTCCTTTTATATTTTGCTAATTCTTGAATTGCTTTAATTGTATCATCAACTAAAATAATAGCTGCTTTTTTATAGCCACCATCTAATACGCTTTTATCATCTAAAATACATATTTTAGCCCCCTTGTTAATAGCATCCTTATAAAAAGAATTACCATTAAACACTTCACCTTTAATTCCGATATATGTATCACCTTTTTCCACTATGCGAGAATCTTTAGCAAAATTTTGGCATTCAATATCTTCTTTTCCACTGATTAATATTCCCTTACATATATTTAAAATATCTTTAACTGTTATCATTATCCACCTCTAAAATAATTATATCATATTTTATGATATTAAAAAACTAGTAGTTCCTACCACTAGTATTAATTATATTTAGAATGATTGGACATAACACAAAGCATATTGATAACGAAATCAAGTTCTGCATTTGTTAGATATGTACAATATTGACTTATTTTTTTAATTTTACTTGCTTTAACTATTTCTCCTTCTTTACCATCTAAATTTATTCCTAATAAAGAATCGATGCTAACATTAAATGATTCGGCTAATCTTGTAAGAACTTCAGCTGTTGGTAATGATTTATTAGTCTCTATTCTAGATAAATAATTTCGATTTATTTTTAACACCTTAGCCATTTCTTCTTGGCTAATATTGTTATTATATCTAATATTTTTAAATTTACTCCCCAAATCCATATATACCTCCACCTACAAAACAATTATAATAAAATCATATATATTATTTTCTTCATTACACAAATATTACCATATTTGGTAATATTATTACCAAAAGTTGTCAAAAAAAATTTAAAATATTCATACCAAAATCATTGAAAATAATCATCTTTTGTTATATACTTAAATAAATATGATTTAACTAACAAGATATGATTGAAAGAGGATTATAAATGAGAAGTAGTAGATTATTAAAATATTTTGAAGAATATATAAAGAAAATAGATATGAATAATGCCTGGGCTAAAGCAAAATACTTTCATTCACTAAAATCTATGGATTTAGCTAGAAATATTGCTACCGATATGGGCATTTTTGATGAAGAAGAAATTGTTGTTATCGAATTAATTGCTTTATTTCATGATATTGGTAATTTTAGTGAAAAGTCATACAATGTGTTAGATCACGAAGAAGAAGATATGTCTATGAAATCAATAAGTATTCTATTTGATGAAGGATTGATTCGTAAAATAACCGATGAAACTAAATATGATAATCTTATTAAACTGGGCATTTTTTGCCATAACAAAGATGGCCTACCAAAAAATATTGATGATAAAACAATTTGTATCTGTAATATTATGAAAGACGTCTATAGACTTGAAGAGTTAAGAATGGTTATTAATTACCCATATATTGACAATCGTATTAATACTTATCCAACTTCACTTATATATGATGAGTTTAAATTGTTTAGAGAAGTTGATAGTAAGATGTCTGATAACAATGCTGATAATATTTTAATTGTGTTATCTAAATTATTTGGATTAAATTATAAGATAAGCTATTCGTTAGTATTAGAAAAAGGGTATATTGAAAAAATAATAAATTCATTAGTCTTTGAAGATAAAAAAGTAGAAAAATTCTTTAAGCAAATTGAAACTGTTTTAAATAATTATATTAAAAAGAAAATAAATTAATCTTGAAAAAATATAATAATATGTTATAATACATAATGTTTTAAAAACGGGGATCAAGAGGAGTAAAATATTCTTAACTTCTAGAGAGTTAGTGGGTGGTGAAAACTAACAGTTAAGTTATTTGAAGGTAGCTTGTGAGTTGTATATCTGAACTAGAGTAAGATATAACGTTAACTGCGTTAAAGTATAGAGTGATAGAATAGTCTATAAGAAAGGTGGTACCACGTATCATTAATGCGCCCTTTCGTTATAGACTTTTTTTATTTGAATGGAGGTTATTATGAATAAATTTGATGAATATGCTCACAGATATGATATGAATATACCAGAAATCAATTACAAATATCATCATAGTTATCGGGTCATGGATAACATGATTGTTTTAGCTAAGAATATGAATTTGTCTTATTGCGAGATAAAAATAGCTAAAGTAATAGGGTTATTACATGATATTGGTAGATTTGAGCAATTTAAAAGATATCAAAGTTTTAAAGATAATTATCTAGATCATGCTGATTATGGCGTCGAAGTTATTAAAAAAGAAAAAATATTAGATACATTTGATATTCCTAAAGAAGATTATGAAGTTGTCTATAAAGCTATAAAAAATCATAATAAATATGCCATCGAACCAGGTTTAAATAGAAAAGAATTATTATTCGCTAAATTGATACGTGATGCTGATAAATTAGATATCTTATACGCTTTATCTAATCCTGAATTAAAAAATATAATTCGTGAAGATGATAGTACTATAAGCAAAAAAGTTAATGATGAATTCTTTGCAAATAAACAAGTTGTGAGAGATTATCAAGAAACTTTTAACGAAAATATTGTTGTTATCTTTTCGTTTGCCTATGACTTTAACTTTAATTTAAGTTTAGATATGCTAAATTATGAGAACTATTATGACAAAATTTATGCTCGTTTAGATAAAAAAGACATGTTTAAAAAATATATTGATCATGTAAAAGAATACATTAGAGAAAGGACTGAATAATATGCTAGAAAAAAAATATAACCATGAAATTGTTGAACAAGATAAATATGAAAAATGGTTAAAAAAAGATTATTTTAAATGTGAAGAAAACTCATCTAAGAAACCATTTTGTATTGTATTACCACCACCAAATGTAACTGGTGTTTTGCATTTAGGACATGCTTGGGATGTTGCTTTACAAGATATTATTATTAGATATAAAAAGATGGAAGGATATGATACTTTCTGGTTGCCAGGAATGGATCATGCAGCCATTGCTACTGAAGCCAAAGTTGTTAAAAGACTAAAAGATGCGGGTATCGATAAATATGAGTATGGTCGTGAGAAATTTATCGAGGCATGTTGGGATTGGACGCATGAACATGGCGATATTATCAGAAAGCAATGGGCAAAACTAGGTATTGCCTTAGATTATTCCAAAGAAAGATTTACGTTAGATAATGGCCTATCAAAAGCTGTAAGAAAAGTATTTGTAGATTACTATAATGAAGGGCTAATATATCGTGGTGAAAAAATTATTAACTGGGATCCAGCAGCTAAAACGGCTTTATCTAATGAAGAAGTTATTTATAAAGAAGAAAAGAGTGCTTTTTATCATATTAAATATATGTTGGAAAACTCTGATAAATATATAGACGTTGCAACTACTAGACCAGAGACTTTGTTTGGCGATACTGCTGTTGCAGTTAATGAATTAGACGAAAGATATACTGATTTTGTTGGCAAAAATGTTATCTTACCATTAGTCAATAAACCTATTCCTGTAATTACTGATGAACATGCTGATATGACTAAGGGAACAGGTGCTGTTAAAATAACTCCTGCTCATGATCCAAATGACTTTGAAGTTGGTAACAGACATAATTTAGAGAGAATCGTTATCATGAATGATGATGCTACAATGAATGAACTTGCTGGTAAATATTGCAAAATGACACGTGAAGAATGTCGCGAAGCTGTTGTTAAAGATCTAGATGAACTAGGACTATTACTTAAAGTAGAACCGATAATTCACGAAGTAGGCCACTCTGAAAGAACGGGCGTTATGGTAGAACCAATGATTAAAAAACAATGGTTTGTTAAGATGCGTCCACTTGCTGACACTGTATTAGAAACTCAAAAGAAAAAAGATGAAAAAGTTAATTTTGTTCCTGCTAGATATGAAAAGACAATGAATCACTGGATGGAAATAACATATGACTGGTGCATTTCAAGACAATTATGGTGGGGACACCGTATTCCCGCTTGGTATAAAGGTGATGAAATCTATGTAGGCATGAATGCTCCAAAAGGTGATGGCTGGGTTCAAGATAATGATGTTTTAGATACCTGGTTTTCAAGCGCCTTATGGCCATTTGCAACCCTTGGTTGGCCAGACGATAATAAATTAATAGAAAAATATTATCCAAATCAATGTTTAGTTACTGGCTATGATATTATTCCATTCTGGGTTTGCCGTATGGCTTTCCAGGGCGAAAAAATATTAGGAGCAAGACCTTTCGAGGACTGCTTAATTCATGGCCTAATTAGAGATAAACAAGGAAGAAAATTTTCTAAATCTTTAGGTAATGGTATAGATCCGTTTGATATGGTAAAACTATATGGAGCCGATGCTCTAAGATATTATTTAGCAACAGATGTAGCTCCTGGAACTGATATGCGTTTTGATGAAGAAAAGATAAAATCAACCTGGAATTTTATAAATAAAATATGGAATGCGTCAAGATTTGTTTTATCAAATATTGAAGATTTAAAGGAAATTAAGCTAACAAATTTAAAGTCTGAAGATAAATGGATTATTACCAAATTTGAAAAAACTATTCATGATACTAAAAAATTTATGGATAAATATCAATTTAATAATGCTGGGGCTGTAATTTATGACTTTGCATGGAATTATTTCTGTGATTATTATATTGAAATGGCCAAGTATTCATTAGATGATGTAAGCACTAAATCAACTTTATGTTTCATTTTGACAGGCATTTTAAAAATGTTACAGCCATTTATGCCATATGTAACTGATGAAATTTATGGTATGTTACCAGTTAAAGATGCTGAAGATATTATGGTATCTACATACCCTAAATATGATAAAAAATTAATTTTTGAAAGCGAAGAAAAAGCGGTTGATGACGCAGTTGAATTCATTAAATCATTTAGAAATATTAAGGCTGAAAACAATATAACTAAAGAAATGAAGGTTATGTTTGATACTGAAGACGATAACAATCTAATTGTTAAAATGTTAAAATTAGATGACCATTTAGTTAAAAAACCACTTGGCATTAAAGCGTATAAAGTATTTTCTAACAGAGTAAAAGCAACTATTTTCTTTGAAAAAGTAGAGACTGAAGCTGATAAATTAGCAAAAGAAGCTCAAGTCAAGCTATTAACTGAATCTATTAAAAGAAGAGAAACTTTATTAGCTAACGAAAACTATGTCAATAAAGCTCCTGCCAAAATAGTTGAATTAGATCGCCAAAAACTAACGGAAGAAAAACAAAAATTAGCTGAATTATTAAAATAAGAGATACATTTGTATCTCTTATTTTTGTTTGTTAAATTCATCTTTCATAATATTCATATAAATAATATCAGCATATTCCCCTTCAGCATAATGACTGTTTTTCCAAACACCAAAGGTTTTAAAACCACATTTCTCATATGCTTTTTGGGCACGCTTATTAAAACTATATGTTTTTAACATAATATTATTTAAATTAAGAAAATTAAAAGCATAATCTAAAAATAACATAATTGCCTCACTACCATATCCATGGGATAGATGATCCTCATCTCCAATAAATATGCCAAGCTCTGCAGTTCGGTCAATTACATTCACATGATGTAGTCCAATACTTCCAATTAGTTCATCTGTCTCTAAATCGACAATCGCCAAATTATATCCATCCGCTTTTGTCAAATATTCTTGCTCTCCTTCAACTCCAAGTATTTTTGTATGATATTGAATATATTTGGCAATTTCATAATTGTTTAACCATTCTGTATATTTAAGAGCATCTTCAACACTTCTTGGTGACAAATAGACTTTTTTACCAACAATCTTCTTAAAATGCATGAGATTCATCCTCCTTTCTATGATTACGTATAAAACAAAAAACACGTAATCACTTCATAGTTAGTGACTCCGTGTTAATTACGTGTAGGCATTTGCCCTATATAGCTAGGTATAAAACCATATATATACTCACAACTTGCCTTAATTATATCATTAATTAATTAAATGTCAAGATTTATTCTTAAAGAATTGATTCCCATTTCATAATATTTAGTATCATAAATATCTCTTTTCTTATAATTATAAATATACATAAGATGGTTCTTTTCTTTAACCCTAAACTTATTACCAAACATATCTCTTAAATAAATACCATCTTGTTTGTAATATTTATTTAAACTAAATTTAGATATCATTACTTCTTCATAAGCAGACACTATTAATTCCAAATTAGGATGCTTTCTATACCTTTTTTTATAATCATTAATTAATCTTTCTATTTGCATATCATTAAGTTCATAAGATAGAGTAATTCGCTTAACTCCAAGTGAATGTAAAAAGGCAACCGTATATGAATTAACAACATTTAGTGAAAAGTCAGTGTCGCATTCTTTGTATTTATTTAGCCCTCCAACTTCACCCACCATAACTTCATTATTATATTCTGGATACTTATTTATTACTCTAGGTAACTTTCTAACTAAGTTATCACAATCAAACTCAGCATATACATAATCATATTTTTTATCCAGTTTATTATAAGTATCTTTATTGCTTACTAAACAAGTAAGCAATCTTTCTTGTTTAAAATCTGGTATATCAATATCATATTTTTCTTTCTTAAATTCATATTTATATAATCTTTTATTATTTAATTCATTTATCGCTTTTCTTCTTAATTCATTTATTTCTTTAAGTGGTATAAAAATATTATCATCGCTATCTATTTCTAAATTATTATATTTATATACTGTATCTCCTAGCTTATTTAGTTTACTAATAATATCATCATTACTAGTAGGATTGTTAACTGCTTTATTGACATTATTTCCCTTGACAACCACTTCATTTTTACCGTCAAATAATCTTAATTCACAAGGTTTATTATACTTAGCAATAAACTTACCATCGATTGTCACCTTACGTAAATTATCATCGATTAGTTTGTCAATTTTATTGTTAATAGCATTATCTAAAGTAATAACTACTTTATCATTCACATCAACTTCCTTATTAACCTTGATACTTATCGTATCACCAGCATGTGCTTGTTTAACTAATTTATTATTAACATAAAAATTATTCACAACAATTCCCACATCGTCATTATGAGTAATAACTCTAAGTCCTGATCCAATTGTAATTGTGTCAGATAATTTTATTTTGGCTATTCCATTATGATAGTCGATAATTTTACCAATTTGTACTCCTTGGTGATTTGGCCTAAAATCATTAATAATATCATCATTATCAACGTTATTTAAAAATCCTTTTGTATAATTTCTATTAAAAATTTTTCTAAGCTCTAACATATCATCTTTATCAATAGTAACTTTTCCATATTTGTAATAACTATCAATAGCCTTTCTATAGATACTTACAACCTTATAGACATATTCTTTAGACTTCATTCTTCCTTCAATTTTAAGACTACTTACGCCCATATCGATTAATTCACCAATATATTCTAAACTATTCAAATCTTTAGTACTAATTGGGTAATTATTATTATTTAATTTCTTGTTAGTGCTATCTATAACATCATATTTAAGTCGACAACTACCAGCACAAGTACCACGATTACCACTTCTTCCCCCAATTAAACTACTCATTAGGCATTGCCCAGAATAACTAATACATAAAGCACCATGCACAAATACTTCAATTTCTGCCTTAGTGTTCTTAATTATTTCTTTAATATCATCTTTGCTTGTTTCTCTAGCCAAAACAATTCTTTTCATTCCTAAAGATTCCATTAGTTTAACGCCATCTAAATTATGAATATGCATCTGAGTTGAAGCATGTAATTCTAAATTAGGAAAAGTTTTTCTAAGTAAATCAAACATTCCTAAATCCTGAATAAGTACGGCATCAATATTATTCCTATGAATAAATTCGATATATTCTAAAAATGCATTTACCTCATCGTCATAAACTAATGTATTAACGGTTACATATACTTTAACTCCGTATAAATGAGCATAATTAATAGCCTCGACCATTTCTTCATTACTAAAATTCTTTGAAAAAGCTCTTGCTCCAAAATGATTTCCACCTATATATACGGCATCACAACCTGCTTGAATAGCTGCTTTTAATGCTTCCATATTACCAGCTGGTGCTAATAATTCAATTTTTTTCATAATTCATCACCAAATTTCTAAAATATTTTAACATACAAATATAAAAAAAGAAATAATAAATATTATTTCTATTTTCTAACTATCTTTTTTATGTGTTTTTTTGACGCTTCTTTAAAATCATCAATCAATGATTCATTAACTGTAATTGCTCTATTAGCTAGCTGTACGATATAATCATATTCTTCTTTACTAATAGTTTCTTTACAAATCATTTTCTCAAAAGTATTCATTTTTTCACTTACTTGTTTTAATGTTTCTCCTTTAACTGCCATATCTGTACATGGAGAATATATCAATCGCCTAGGCTTATCACGAAACATTTCTTTTAATGAAGACGGTGTTTCTAAACAAAATAATGCCCCAGTAGTTGCTTCAAATCCATAAATAACATCTTTATATTTAATTATGTTAATAGCATGATCAGCTTTAACTACTTTATCATCACTAATAAGCTTTCCGGTATTAACATATAAAACATCACTTAGCATATTAATTCTAGTTAAAACATCACTCTGAAAAGCACTAACGTGTCGACACACACCAGATCCTTCGATAACATTTAAACCCCAAAAACCAGTTATATCATTTGCTGTGTTTTGACGTATAAAAGAACCATTTTTGGAAAAAGTACCAATATCAGTAAGTTTTTTTAGAATAAGTGAAGCACTAAAACTATTTCCAGATAAACTAAGTACTTTTATAAAATAACATACTAATTTTAAATATTCGTAGTATGCTTTAATATTTTCACTATAGGTAATAGCATTGCCAACTGTTTTTTTATTATGTTTATTACTGCATTTAATGATTTTATCAAGAATTTCCTTATCAATACATTGTAATTCTTCTCTTTCCATAATATCACCTACAGGTAAATAATATATTCTTTTTTCAAAAAAATGTCAAATAAAGGGTGGTATAATAAATAAAGAGGTGAATATATGAGTAGCTTTATTTTAAAAATAATTGCCTGTATATGTATGTTTTTAGATCATTATAGTGATGCTATTATTGGAAAATTTACTTTCTTAAATTTAATAGGTAGAATTGCCTTCCCAATATTTGCATATCAAACCGTTCAGTCATATAAACATTCTAAGAATATTAAAAAGCATCTGATAAAACTATTTCTTTTTTTCTTAATATCTGAAATCCCATTCAGACTATTCATTTCTACCTTTTCTAGTAGTCAATCCATTAATGTTTTAATGACTTTTATTTTAGCTATCATTTCATTAATAATATTTGATAAAACAAAAAACAAAAAAATAGGTTTTTTATTTGTAATAATTATAAGTATCATTAATGAACTGATAAAAGCAGACTATGGTTGGTTTGGTATATTACTAGTCTTTAATTTCTATTATTTTGAATGCATTTACAGAGACAAAAATAAAAAGTTAATCATGTTATTAATAGCATTCTTATTATGTAATTTAAAATATATTCCTAATATGATAACTAATCCTAATTATATAAACATGTATTTTTATTGTGGAATATTTACTTCATTGTCACTAGTATTTATCTCATTATATAATAGTAAAGAAGGTCATAAACTTAAATACTTTTTCTATATCTTTTACCCCCTTCACCTTACTGTTTTATATATAATTCATAATATATTGTTAAAATAAAACATATATTTAAGTATGAATAAATATAAATTATTAATTATAACTATCTTTTTAATGACTATTATATCAGTATCTAGGACCTATGCCATTATCAATAATTACTCTTTATTAGGCAAAACAATATATTTAGATCCAGGACATGGTGGAATAGATAGTGGAACAACATATAAAAAAATATATGAAAAAGATATAAACCTAATTATGTCTAAAAAATTAGAAAAATCATTAACAGCTCTTGGAGCAACCGTCTATTTAACAAGAGAAATTGATAAAGATTTATCTTTAACCAAACATAACCGAAAAAGAAGTGACCTCATCAATCGTGCATATTTAATTAATAAAACAAAACCTGATATGTATATTTCTATTCATTTAAATTATTTATCTGATTCAAGATATAAAGGTTTACAGATTTTTTATAATAATAAAAATCAAGAAAATAAACAAATAGCCCAATCATTAACTAACTATATGAAAGAGTATACCAGTAATGTAAGAGAACCTAAATATAATAGTACTTATTATATGTATCGTAATATAACATCTCCTGGAGTTTTAATCGAATTAGGCTTTTTATCAAATCCTGATGATCGGTATCGTTTAACACATGAAGACTATCAAGATAAGTTAATTACTAATTTAACAAATAGTATTGAAAAATACTTTCAAGAAAAAAGATAAAAAAATATCTTTTTTTTTGTTCTTTTTTATGATATACTCATAATAGTGGATAGGTATGCGAAGGAGGTAACAATGTATACAAATAAAAAATCATTACTATTTTTACTTATTTTGTTGTTACTTCCAATAACAACAAAAGCATATTGTACTGACGAAGAAAAACTTTACTTTAAAGAAATAGAAGATGAATATAAAGTAACGTACGAGCTTAACAAAGAAACAAAAAATTACACGATAAAGTTTTACAATGCAGAGCCTGATAGATACACATTAGGTATATATGGAGTAGTAGACGATAATGTTAAATATAAAAGCATCAGTGATAATGAAGAAGAATATGCCAATATTAAACCTGGTGAGTATAAACTTGGAGTCTTCGGTGTAACAAAAGAATGCGACGAAGCAGTTAAAACTTTTAAATTAAATCTACAAAAATATAATAATTTTTCAGAAGATCCATTATGCGAAGGAATTGAAGAATTTGTATTGTGTCAACCAACATATGACAAAGAAATTGATTACGAAACTTTCGTTTCAAGAGTAAATACCTACAAAAAAACTCAAGAAAAAAAACAAGCAACAATTGATAAAAAAGATAATAATCAAATGGTGGAATTTATTGAAAATAATTTGTTTCAAATAATAATTATTGGCGTATTTATAACTGCTGTAATAGTAACAATCATACTAACTGCCAAATCTGTTAAGAAAAGTAGGCGATTAGAATGAGAAAAAGATTACTAATAGTATTACTGTTAATTTGCATAATGATAACACCAAAAGTTATCTATGCCACTGATAATGATACCGGTAATGCAGGTGCAATGAGTGATTTTTACGAGCAGACCCGAGCTGCCATTGAAAGTGCTAGCGAAATCACACCTTCAACTAGTAGTAGTTCTGAAGATAGCGGTTCAGGTGATAATAAATGTAAAGAAAAAACAAAAGCATCATATTATGAGGGATGTAATTATCCAGTATCTAAAAAAATAAAAAGTACCGTATATATGGATGTTTATGATGCTGATGGTAATTATTTAGGCAATGCCTTAAATATATCAGATAAAAAATTTACAGCTGGAAGATATGTTGGTATTGATGTATACGAATTATATGAAATAACTGTTTCTGTTGGCATAGAACCATATTGTCAGAGAGTAGTTTTAAGTTGCGAATCTGGTACTGGAAAGAGTTATTGTCCAAAATATAGAGGTTGTACATACACCGAACCAACTACTCAAAATGGTAAGATAATAGGCGGCTGTAGCTGCGATATGGAGATAGACTATAGAAGTGGCCCCGCGTATAAAGGCTCATGCCAAGATAACGGCTATGAAAGACAAACTGATGCAAGTTGCACTAGTTGTCCAACAAAGAGTATTAGCGAATATCGTGATACAGCTGAGGGTGTAATAAAAAATGAAATTAAAAAAGCATTAGGTGATTTGATAGATACCTATGATCTTGATAAAAATGTTGATATTAATGAGTGTATGAATTCAAATTACTTTGATATTAATGATGAATCACTTACTTCATATGAAGCAGCTACTAGAAATGTAAATGACATAAAAGACAAAACAACTACAAAAATAGTTCCATATGGAGTCATTTGCTCTAGTAATATAACACCAACCGATAGAAATGCCAGTCCGATATCTAAAACATTAAAGTTAAAAATAAAATATAATCCTCAAAAATCATGTATAGATGGTAGAACTGGATACGTTAGATACGTAAAACATTCTGAAAAATGTTCAAACGATGAATTAACAGTTAACAATATGTATAATTTAGATGGTGAGGCTATAGGAAAATATTTTATTCCACTAAATACCAAAACAGATACTGCTTTTACCTATGAACTAAACTCAAAAAGAAAACAAGATGAGACATTATGCCTTAATATCATTGATAAATATAGTTCTGAAAATGGTGGCGACGATAGATGGCGTGAAATGATAAGACCTGAAAAAAATACAAGGTTTGAAAATTATACTACGGCTAGTCAAGCTAAAAGTACTATAAAACAAAATGGCTATTGCTATTATGGATATGAAATAAGTTTTAATATTGAACAACAATTTTATACTGAAGCAGATGATAATAAAGTATTATTGTTTGATGGCTATAACTCATTTTATAGGCCAATCGATGTCAAAAATCCATTTCCTAATGGATTAAACATAAAAAGTAATTGGTATAAGCTTTATAATAGTACCGATAACACTATCAAAGTAGTCGATGCTAACGAAAAAGAGAATATTATCAAATTAAATGATTCATTCAACAAAGTTTCATATATAGCAACCATTAACAATGCTTATAAGATTAGAAAATTTAATAGTGAAAATAAATATACTAGTTGGTCAGATATGAATAAGAATGGCTCAAGTTCATTTATTAATGCTGACTATGGACTAGTAAGAAGTAATAACGATTCATTCTATGCTTTGGGTTGCGGCCCAGCCAATGCTGATTGGGAAGAATGTAAAAAGAAGTATACGGGGGCGAACTAATAAATGAAATGGTCGTTTGCCTCTGTAGGTTTAATCGTATTAGGAATGTTTGGCATAATGATTATTATGCTATTCAATGATATCACCGTTAGTAATGAACAAGATTACTATACACTAAAAGATGCTACCGAAGCAGCAATGATTGAATCTGTTGATATAGCATACTATAGACTGACTGGTGAAGTAAAAATAAGCCAAGAAAAATTTGCTGAAAATTTTACAAGAAGATTTACTGAAACATCAACGTTCGGACAAGGAAATTATGAAATAGTGTTTTATCAGATAGTAGAATATCCTGCTAAAGTTAGCATTCGTATCTATGATAAAACAAGTAGATATAATATATTTACTTATAATAGTGATATTGAAACTACACAAGCCCAAATAGTAAATGAACTATCAGCAATATTAGATAGTTATCAATAAAAAGAAAGGAAGGAAAAAATATGGGTAAGTTTTTAAACAAATTCTTAAAAAATAAGAATACAGTAACAATTTTAGGAGTATTAGCATGCGTTGCTATCTTGTTTGTTGGTTATAACATACGTATTAATCAAAAAACAGCTTTAGTAACTGTTTACTATGCTAATCAGACAATTCAACCTAAAACACAAATAACGAAGGAAATGGTCTCACGTACACAAGTACCAGAATCATTTATTCTAGGTAGCTATTTTAAAAACTATGATGATATAGTTGGAAAATATAGTAACTATAATAGTATGATTTCTGAAGGTAGTTTGTTCTACCATGATTTACTTATTGAAGAAGCAAATCTACCAGATGCCATTCTTTATGATGTAAACGAAGGAGAAAGAATAGTAAGTTTTCCAGTCAATACTGTAACAACATATGGTAATTCAATAATGCCAAGTAACATTGTTGATATTTATGTTAAATTAATTGACAAAGACAAAAAAATTGTCTATGGTGAATTCTTCCAAAACATCGAAGTGTTAGGAGTTAAAGATGCTGCTGGTAAAAATGTTTTTGAAAACACTGAAGAAGAAAGAACTCCAGCATATTTATATTTCTCATTGCCAGAAGCAAAATATTTGTTATTTTCTTCATTAAACTATATTGAAGAAAATGAAATTGAAATTGCTATTGTACCTAATACAGTTAAGTTTGATGCCGAAGATCCAACTGCAACAGAAGTAACTAGTGAATATCTATACAAATTTGTATTAGATAAAATTAGTCAAATTGATAATCAAAAAGAATTGTATGAAGAATTATTAAATGAAATGGAACAACAAGAATTAGAAAGAAAAAAAAGTAATAACGAATAATAAATAATAAAGAATAAATGGAGGTATTGATATGGATGCACAATTTCAACAAGTTGATTTTGGACCATTACAACAATTTCTAGATAACGATGATGTAACCGATATATCTTATAGTAATGGTGGACAAGTATGGTTAAAGACGTTATCAAAAGGTGTTTTTCGTGTTGAAAATACGGGCATAGATAATGCGCTTATTGAAAAAATAGCCTTTCAGTGCGCTAATACAATGGGTAAATCGTTTAATATGGCTAACCCATTTCTAGATGCCGAAAGTGCCGAACTAAGACTTAACTTTGTTCATGATTCAATAGCTAGAAATGGTGTAGCCCTATTAGTACGTAAAACTCCAGCTAAAATAAGATTAAAAAAAGATCAAATAATTGCTGATGACTATATAAGACTAGATATTCACGATTTCTTAATGAAATGTGTTGAAGGACACTGTAACATTCTAGTTAGTGGTGAAACTGGTTCCGGAAAAACTGAGTTTATTAAATATCTTGCCGCTCATACTAAAGAGAATGAAAAGATAATAACAATTGAAGATACACTGGAACTACATTTGGATAGAATATTTCCAACTAGAGATATAGTTGCCATGAAAACCAATAACATTGCAAGTTATTCTGATGTACTAGTTACTTGTATGAGACAGAATCCAAGATGGATATTACTATCCGAAGTAAGAAGTGCTGAAGCCGTAATGGCTGTCAGAAACTCCATTTCTTCTGGACATAATATCTTATCAACAATTCACGCTGATAGAGCATCTTCTATCCCATCGAGATTATATAGCTTGCTAGAAAGTAATATTGATCTAGAACAATTCTTAAGAAGCATCCATAGATATGTTCAGTTAGGAGTTCATATTAAAGGTTATTATAGTACCGAAAGGCAAAAGTTCCATCGTGAAATATCCGAAGTTGTTGAATTTTATGTAACCGAAGACAATGAAGCTAAATCAAACATTTTGTATAAGAAAACGCCCGATGGCAATATTACTGTACATAATCCAACAAAATATTTGCTTGCATACTTAGAAAGCCAAGGCTTAATAATGCAACCAGATATCTTAGTAAAAGAAGAATTTAAACCTATGGATGATAATAATGAAGGTGAGACTAAAGAAGAATATGTTGTTGATGATTCATCTAATGATTTAAGTGGTAAACCAGCTACTCAAAATACCACTCCAACACCAACAACTATTAATCCACAACCAATTGTAAATGTTAATGCAACAGGTAATCCAAGCCCCGTAGCTACGTCAAAGACAGCAGAGCCAATAAATGTTGGTGCATCTCCAATGCCAACCACAGCTCCAGTTTCAGCTAGTACAGCACCTATATCTAATATGCCAAATCAAGTAGTGGCAAATAATGTAGGACAAGCACCCGTTGCCCCTCAAACAGTAGCCCCACCTCAAAATAATGTACCTAATCAAGTAGTTAATCAAGTTCCAAATCAAATGGGAACAATTCCAAATAATCAAAATGTAAGCTAAAAAAAGAAAGTAGGTGATAGAATGGAATTTATATTTATTGCTATTATTCTCATCTTCGTTATGACATATCGAAATTCATCTGGTGAGGGAATATATAAGTTTGTTAAACAACAAGCAACAGTCGCATATGACCAATACGCACCATATTCATATAAAGTAATGCGTGAAAAAATAAAAGACTTAGGACTAGAATATACCCCAAGACAATATATGATACAAATAATAATGTTTGCCGGTGCTGCTAGTGTTGTTGGTTACTTATATTTCTATAACTTAATTGTTGTTATAGTATATGCTGTTTTAGCTGTTTCAACAATCCCTTATATAACATATTTAAGATGTAAAAGACAATATAGTGAATTTATCTTTGAACAAATTCAAGTATATACAACCAATACTATTATGGAGTTTAATACAACTCAATCATTTATTAAATCCCTTGAAGGAGTTGTTGAATCTGGCGTCTTAGAAGAACCAGTCTTATCAGATGTAAAAACGATGATTGCTTTGTCATATGAAAAAGGTGATGTAGCTGATTCAATTAATTATATGAATTCCAAATATCCATATTATATGGTAAAAAATATGCATCAATTGTTCTTACAAGTAACAAAAGAAGGTGCTAAAAACACTGAAGAAACATTTGATAACATGCTAACGGACATCGATATTCTTGTTGAAGGAGTATACCGCGATAGATCAGATAGAAAACAATTCCATAGTCAATTTTTAATGTTTGGTATCTCATTATATTCATTAATAATGTTAATTCAGTTAATACTAGGAGTAGAAAGCTATATTGAAATGTTAGATAATATCTTAATGCGGCTTCTAGTCCATGGAGTAGTTTTTATAAATAGTTATTTCCTATTAAAAGGAGAAAAATACTATAATGAGAATGTGGGGGC